>NZ_JBBNLM010000019.1:0-35449 GCF_040092475.1 Collinsella sp. CLA-ER-H10 | reverse complement strand
GCCGGGTAGCCGCGTGCGGCGCGGATAACCGCTGAAGGCATCTAAGCGGGAAGCCGTTCCAGGGATTAGTTCTCCTTCCGGTAAGGGCCCAGGTAGACTACCTGGTCGATAGACGGCAGGTGCAAGGCTGGCGACAGCCTCAGCCGAGCCGCACTAATCGCCCGAGCTCTTCCGGAACCGCACCTCGCGGCCCGCGGGACATGCGCTCTTAGGCGCGGTCCGGGCACGAGGATGCCCCCGAGTCATCTCCCCTATGCGCCATGCGGCCCCCAGGGCACGTGTAGAGTGAGACCCAGGACACCGTAACGGTGGGCGCCGCCCACCGGTCAGCGGCCAGAGCATGGGGGGCACGCCCGGTCCCGTTCCGAACCCGGAAGCTAAGCCCCATCGCGCCGAGAGTACTGCGGGGTCAGCCCGTGGGAGGCCAGGGCGCCGCTGACCGGTGGACGGCACCGAGCCGTCATCGAACTTGGAAGGGGGAGGCCTCGCGGCCTCCCCCTTTTTTGCGTTTATGGGCTTTTGTCTCACATAGTAGCTGTGTTTTATAACCCTCGTTTGTCGCATCTTCTGTGAACGGGCTACAATAACTTAGTCTGTGCGATATGGAGGTGAACATGGCTGAAGCTGGTATCGGCGTTGATATCGTCGAGATTTCCCGTATGAAATCAATACTTGAAAAGACGCCGTCGTTTGCTCGGCGTGTGTTTACCGAAGAAGAGCGTGCGTATTGCGATGCGTCATCGCGCCCCGCCGCTCACTATGCGAGCCGCTTTGCTTCGCGCGAGGCGGTGCTTAAAGCTCTCGGCACGGGTTTTAGTCAAGGCGTGGGTCGCAAGGATGTTTCGGTAACGCGTGATAAACTCGGCAAACCGAAGGCGCTGCTTTCGGGCCGTGCTCTCGAGATCGCTCAAGAACTGGGTGTTGTTGAGGTCGCTCTTTCCATTACGCTTACGGGAGACTTGGCCGTTGCGAATGCCATCGCGATTACCGAAGATGCTCGGCCTAAGCCAAAAGATGAAAAGGTGAGCACCAAGAAACGCGTTGCGCAGACATTTAAAGAGGCTCGCTCTGTTTTAGATGAGCTTGAGCAGCTGCAGAATTCAGCATTGACGGAGCACCTGGGCGATGCTTCGCAAGATACGCTAGGAGCATAGATGAAACCGGTTTTGAGTGCCGAAGAAGTCGTTCGTCTCGAGGATATCATCGAACGCGAAGGGACTTCGAAGGCCGAGCTTATGGAGCTAGCGGGTGAGTTTGCCGCCAACGAGGTCTTGAAGCTCAATCCCGATCGGGTTCTCGTTCTGGTCGGTTTTGGTAATAATGGCGGCGACGGTTGGGTTGCCGCCGATATTCTGAGCCATAAGGGTGTGGACGTCGATATCGTTTCTCCGGTTGAGCCGGATGAGATTCCTGCTGCTCTGGCACGTCATGTTGCTCGTCGTACTGCCGGCCGCGATGTGCACGTTTGCGTCGGCCCCTCGCGCGACGAACTCGAGGTTTTGATCGATAAGGCCGATGTTGTTGTCGATGCCATTTTTGGTACCGGTTTCCATGGGAATCTGCGTGCGCCGTTCTCCATCTGGATTCCTACGGTCAATGAATGCGCCGATTGTGTCGTATCCATTGATGTCCCCTCGGGCCTGAATGCCGAGACGGGCGTTGTTGATGACGACTGCATTCGTGCCGAGCATACGGTGACGATGATTGCGCCCAAGATTGGTCTGTATAGCGCTGATGGCCCTGAGTATGCTGGCGATTTGATCTGTGGCAATCTTTACGACCGTCTTGACGAGGTCATCGATGATGTCGACCACGCCGCCGAGATTGTCGAGCCCGGTGACTTAGTTGATTACTTTGCTCCACTTCCTACGAATATCGATAAGTATTCCCGTGGCTCTGTGCTTATTGTCGCCGGATCTGCGCAATATCCTGGTGCTGCAATTATGGCGGCCAAGTCTGCAGCTCGCGCGGGTGCTGGTTACGTGGCAGTCGCGGCTCCTGACGCCTGCGCTAATCTTATTCGCATGGCACTTCCTTCGATTCCCGTCTTTGCTATTCCGTCTGATTCCCGCGGCTCCTTTGGCGCCGCTGCGCGCATGACGGTGTGCGAGATTGCAAAGAAGTACAGCTGCGTACTGTGCGGTCCCGGTATGACGACGTCTGCCGGCGCTATGCAGGTGGTTTCGGGCTTGCTCGAGCTTGATGTACCGCTTATTTTGGATGCCGATGCACTCAACTGCCTTGCTAAGATTGCCATTGACGGTATTGATAGTAATCCCGAGATGTATCGTCGCGAGCAGCCGTTGGTTATGACGCCGCACTATCGTGAGCTTTCGCGTCTGGTTGCCGGTGACGAGGTGAACGACCTTGGTACCGCGATTGCGGCCGCGCAGAAGGTTGTCTGGGCTGCAGGCTCCGACAATCTGGTGGTCATTGCCAAGGGGCCGACGACGGCTATCTGTGGCGTTGAGCGTGTGCTGCTGCCGCTCTCGGGTCCGGCTTGTCTGGCAACTGCCGGTTCGGGCGATGTTCTCGCGGGTATTTTGGCTGGCACGCTTGCCACCATGCGCGACGAGATGGATCGTTGGGAGTTGCTGTATTCGTACGCCGTCGCACTTCACAGCTACGCCGGGTTTGCCGCGGCGACGGAGTATGGTGAGAAGAGCGTCATCGCGACCGATCTTATCGACTTGATCGGTCCCGCCATGGAACTGGCGGCAAAGGATGCGCTCGAAGATCTGGGAATCATGGACGAAGGGTCGGATGACTAATCATGAATAAAGCCGATTTGACGCGCTGGTCCTGGGTCGAGATCGACCGCGGGGCGCTACGTCGCAACACGAGGGCCTATAAGAACTTGCTGAATCCACGTCAGCGCCTGTGCTGCGTGGTCAAGGCCGATGCTTATGGTCATGGAGCTGTTGAGTGCGCCAAGATCATGTATTCGGCCGGTGCTGACATGTTTGCCGTGGCGACGGTTAACGAGGGCGTTGAGCTCCGACAGGGCGGGATTACGAAACCCATCCTCATCCTAAGCGAGCCGCCTATCGAGGCCATTCCGACGTTGCTCGAGTTTGATATCATGCCCTCGGTCTATACGTCTGACTTTGCTCTTGCGTATGGCGAATGTGCCGTCGCGGCGGGCAAAGTGGGCAAGTATCATCTCGCCATCGAGACGGGCATGAATCGTATCGGCGTTCACTACACGCAGGTGCTCGACTTTGTCCGCGGTATAAATTTCCATCGCGGTATTCAGTGCGACGGCGTATTTACGCACTTCGCCACGGCCGATGAACCTTCGGGCTGGGACTACAAGCTGCAGTGTCAGCGCTTTACCGAGGCCGTTCAGGCCATTAAGGATGCGGGTTTTGAGTGCGGTATCGTGCACTGCGCCAACACGCCGTCCTCGATGCTCGACCCCTCGATGCATTTTGATATGATTCGCGCCGGCGTTGGCTTGTATGGCATGCAGCCGTGCGAGCTGAGTGGCCGCGTGATGCAGCTTGATCCCGTTATGAGCGTCCATGCGCGCGTGACGCGCGTGGCACACCCTGCGATGGGTGAAGGCGTGGGCTACGGTTTTACCTACCGCGTACCGCGTACGCGCGTTCAGATCTGCACGCTGCCGATCGGTTATGCCGACGGCCTATCGCGTACACTTTCCAATCGTATGGATGTGCTGTATCGCGGCGAGCGCGTGCATCAGGTTGGCAATATCTGCATGGACCAGTTTATGGTCGCCATTCAGTCCAACCCGGCACACGAGATTCCCGAGGCCGAGTATGGTGACGAGATGATCATTGTCGGCCGCGATGGCGATGCCGAGATCACTGTGGACGAGATGGCCCGACTGCGCGGAACGATTAACTACGAGGTCGCCTGCGACTTTGGCATGCGTCTCGACAAGGTCTACGTGTAGGAGCCGCTATGGGCGTCATGCACATCCCCGGCCATACCCATCAGGCACCACGTGAGGTCGCACTCGAGGAAATTGAGGCCGTTCTGGGCGATTGTCACCTCTGCCAGCTCTACCAGTCGCGTCACAATATCGTGTTTGGCGTGGGAAACCCCCGCGCTCGCGTGATGTTTATTGGTGAGGCGCCGGGCCGCAATGAGGATTTGCAGGGCGAGCCCTTTGTGGGGGCGGCAGGCGAGGACCTCAACGGCATTTTGTCGCTGGCGGGGCTCAAACGCGAAGACGTCTACATTGCCAACGTGCTTAAGTGCCGCCCGCCGGGAAACCGCAATCCGCGTCCCGAGGAAGTGCTGGCTTGCTCGCCGTTTTTGCGTGAGCAGATTCGAAGCATCTGGCCTGATATTATCGTGACGCTCGGCAACCCCGCGACGCACTTTGTGCTTAAGACCGAGATTGGCATTACTAAGCTGCGCGGCAGGTTCCACCAGATGGGGCATTTTGTAGTAATGCCCACTTTTCATCCGGCAGCAGCGCTGCGCAATCCGGCGTGGCAGGAGCTGCTGGAGGAAGACTTTAAGATGCTGGGCGACTATCTGGAGCGACATCCCGCACCAGAGGACGCCTCGGAATAATAAGGAGCATATATGTCCCTGGAGCGCCTGGGGGTAGGTACTTACAAAACGACTTGCGCTGCCGATACGGAGTACTTTGGCGAGCTAATTGCACCGTGCCTTGAGGACGGCGATGTGCTCATCCTGACCGGTGGCCTGGGAGTGGGCAAAACTCACTTTACCAAGGGCGTCTCGCGCGGGCTGGGCGATGGGCATATGGTTACGAGTCCTACGTTTGCGCTCATGGCCGTTCACGATCAAGGTCGTATTCCGCTGTTTCACTTTGATCTATACCGCCTGGAGCATGCCTACGAGCTCGAGGATACGGGCATTTTCGATGTGCTGGGCTATGAGGGTGCTTGCCTGCTGGAATGGGGCGAACAATTCCAGGACGAGCTGACGGATGAGTATCTTTCGGTGACGCTCAAGCGTGATGAGGGCGACAGCGATGTGCGAACGATAACACTTGAGGCGCACGGTGACCGCGCAATGGAGCTTTCCCATTTGATTGATAAGGCTGTACAAGATGAGCTTGCATAACGACAACGCGCTGGTGGTGGCGCTCGATACCTCGACCGACATGCTTGCCTGCGCGGCAAGCTGGATTGATGGGCAGACGGGCGAGACGAAGCTCGTGAGTGGCGACCACATGTGTCGCCGTCACGCCAACGTTGAGCTCGTGAATACCGTTGATGGCGTGCTGGCTCAAACCGGTCTGGATCGCAGCGATGTTGGTTGCTACGTGGTCGGCCGCGGTCCGGGGTCGTTTACGGGTGTGCGCATCGGCATCTCCACTGCCAAGGGCCTCGCACGTGGTGCCAATGTTCCGCTGCTGGGCGTGTCGACGCTCGACGCTTGCGCTTGGACGGCGTGGAAGGCTGGCGTGCGCGGCAAGCTTGGTATCTTGGCCGATGCTATGCGCGGTGAGGTATATCCGGCGCTGTATATGCTGGTCGATGAGGGCCCCGAGCGTCAATTTGAGCGCGAACACGTGGTCAAGGCCGCCGTGGCGCTCGATGAGTGGCGCCAAACAGCGGACTGGGACCAGGTTCAGCTGACCGGTGACGGTCTCGTGCGCTATGGCAAGCTGCTGGGTGAGGACGAGACCGCCCGCTGCGTGGAGTGCGACCTGTGGTGGCCTTCGGGCGAGGGCTTGCTGCTCGCGCACGCTGCGGGTGACGGCGATCCGGCCCGCGTCCTGCCGATTTACACGCGCCTTTCGGATGCCGAGGAAAACGAGCGCAAGCGTCTTGGTCTTGCTGAGAGTGCACAGAGCGAAATTACGGGCGTTGCCGATGAGCTCGCCGGTCGTCATCTGCAGTTCCGTCCCATGGGCGCGGCGGATGCCGAGGGCGCGAGCGCGCTGGAGGCTGCCTGCTTTGAAGGTGCCGGACACGAGGCGTGGACGCCGGGCATGTTCCTGTCCGAACTGGGCGAGGACGTCGCTGCGCCGCGTAGTTGGTGGGTGGCACACGACGATGGCAAGCTGCTGGGCCTTGCCGGCGGTATGGTCGTGGACGGTGATGTGCAGATTCTGGATGTCGCCGTCGACCCGGCACATCGCCGTGAGGGCATTGCCCGCAAGCTGCTGTCGCACGTGAGCTATGATGCCCAGATGCTCGGCTGCACCACGGCTTCGCTCGAGGTCGAGGACGGTAACGAGGGGGCGATCGCGCTTTATAACGCTCTGGGCTTTACCGAGGCTGGCCGTCGCCGCGGCTACTACGGTGTCGGCAAGGATGCCATCGTCATGACGGCGCCGCTGCCCCTGGTGCTTCCGGTCGACAATGCTTCGCCCGAGCCGACGGCGGCAGAGCAGCGCGTATGGCCGCTGCCTGCGCCTGGGCGCTCCGAGGGGGAGCGTGCCGAAATTGAGCGCCGCCGCCTAGTGCTCGCTATCGAGAGTTCCTGCGACGAGACGGCCGTGGCGATTATCGATGCGGATGGCAATATGCTGGCCAACCAGGTGTCGACGCAGATTGATTTCCATGCCCGTTTTGGCGGCGTGGTGCCCGAAATCGCCTCGCGCAAGCACGTTGAGGTGATTGTGAGTGTCGTGGATGCGGCGCTCGAGGATGCCGCAGCATCGCTGGGCCTTACGGGCGGAGCCATTGCACCAAGTGAGCTTGCCGCCGTGGGCGTGACGCAGGGTCCGGGCCTGGTGGGCGCGCTCGTGGTTGGCGTCGCCTTCGCCAAGGGCTTTGCCTACGCTGCTGGCAAGCCGCTCGTGTGCGTCAACCATCTGGAGGGGCATCTGTTTGCCAACCTGCTGGCGCAACCCGACCTCAAACCGCCGTTTATCTTCACGCTTGTCTCGGGTGGGCACACCATGCTCGTGCACGTGAAGGCGTGGGGCGACTACGAGGTGCTCGGTGAGACGCTCGACGACGCTGTGGGCGAGGCCTTCGACAAGGTAGCCAAGGCGTTGGGTCTGGGCTATCCCGGTGGCCCCATCATTTCCAAGCTGGCCGAGACGGGCAACCCCAAGGCGATCGATTTCCCCCGTGCGCTTAACAGCAGGGGAGACTATCGCTTCTCGCTTTCGGGCCTTAAAACCGCTGTGACGCTCTACATTGAACAGGAGACCAAGGCCGGGCGCACGATTCACCTGCCCGATCTGGCAGCTTCGTTTGAGGCAGCTGTCTTTGACGTGCAGTACAAGAAGGCCAAAAACGCACTGCACGCTACCGGATGCAAGGAATACTGCATCGGTGGCGGCGTCTCGGCCAACCCGCATCTGCGCGAGATGATGATCAAGAAGCTTGGGCGTCAGGGGATTCGCGTAACGGTGCCGCCCTTGTCTGCCTGTACCGATAACGCAGCCATGATCGCGGAGGTCGCTCGCCGTAAATTCGACCGAGGCGAAATCTCGCCGTTCGATGTTGACGCCGATCCGAACATGACGCTGTAGCTGGTACGGCGCGGTCCCCGGACGGAGGGGCCGGATATAAGGTTTCCTGCTCTACAGTCCTGCGCAAGACGAAGGCCACATTAAGTGGCCTTCTTTGCGTGCGGAACTCGCGATAAACCTTATATCCGGCCCCTCCGTCCGGGGACCTTTCTGTATCGATATAGCTTCTGGGCTGGTTTGGCGTCGACAACGTCCGGCTCCCGCGGCTCTCAGGGGCATCTCTCATGCAAAAACTGTCGTGGGGTAAAGTCCGAGGTCAATGGCGTTTTATACCGAGAAATCCAAAAAAGTTGAAATTTCATTACAAATTTGCGTTGACTTTAGGTAACTAAAGTTTCATACTCCTTTTCAACCACTGGGGGATGTGAACACGCACGGATCGTTCGCATCATGATTGAAGAGGATTTCTTAGACATGTTCACGCATCAGCTAAACATTATCAGCGTAGTAATTATCTGATGCGGGTTAGCACATACAGCTAGCCCGTACGATAACGGGCGGCTGATGAAGATGAGGGCCGTCGAGCGCAACCGACGGCCCTCATTTTTTATGTCTGGGAAGTTCTTTTTAGAGGAGGAAATGTAATGAACGGAGTTTTGCTCATGGTTGTGGCCGCGGCGGTGCTCGCCTGCGGCTATCTGGGCTACGGCCGCTGGCTGGCCAACAAGTGGGGCGTTGACAAAGAGGCCCTCACGCCGGCCAAGCGCATGAAGGACGGCAACAGCTTCTCGCCCGTCTCCGCCTTCACTGCGTTTTCGCACCAGTTCAGCTCGATCTGCGGTGCTGGCCCTGTCACGGGTACGATCGTCGCCATGGCCTTTGGCTGGCTGCCCGTCGTGCTCTGGGTCCTCGTCGGCGGCATCTTCTTTGGCGCCGTCCACGACTTTGGTGCCCTGTACGCTTCGATGAAGAACAACGGCAAGTCACTCGCTCAGCTCATCGAGAAGTATATCGGCAAGACCGGCCGTCGCCTGTTCCTGCTGTTCTGCTGGCTGTTCTGCATCATCGTCATCGCCGCCTTTACCGACATGGTCTGCAAGACGTTCATGTTCACCCCGGCCGTTGACGCTTCTGGTGCTGCTACCGGTGCCATCGACTTCACCAAGTCCTATGCCGCCGGCTGCGCTGGTACCATCTCCATCCTGTTCACCTTCGTCGCTATCGCCTTTGGTTGGGCCCAGAAGAAGTTCAACCTCACCGGCGCTGCCGAGTTCGTCACCGGCGTGGTCCTCATGGTTCTCATGTTCGCCGTCGGTATGCAGTTTCCGGTCTACCTGGATAAGTTCCAGTGGTTCGCCGTCGTCATGGTCTACCTGGTCTTCGCTGGCGCTATGCCCATCCAGATGCTCAAGACCCCGCGTGACTACCTCACTTCCATCATGATGATCGTCATGATCGTCTGCGCTGTCCTCGGCATCGTCGTCCTGGGCGTCAACGGTCAGGCCACTATCACCGCTCCGGTCTTCACCGGCTTCTCCACTGCCTCCGGCATGATGTTCCCGGTCCTGTTCGTCTCCGTCGCTTGCGGTGCTCTCTCCGGTTTCCACAGCCTCGTTTCTTCCGGCACCTCTTCCAAGCAGGTCGAGAAGGAGCAGGACGCCGTCAAGGTCGGTTACGGCGCAATGATCGTCGAGTCCTTCGTCGGCATCCTTGCCATCATCGTTGCCGGCATCATGTTCTCCGATATGAACACCGCCGGTACCGGCGCCCTCAACGCCGGTGTCGCTTCCACCCCGTTCCAGATCTTCGCCGCTGGCATCTCCCGCGGTATGCAGGCCTTCGGTGTTGACGGCACGCTCGCTACCGTCTTCATGACCATGAACGTCTCCGCTCTGGCCCTGACCTCGCTCGACGCCGTCGCCCGCATCGCCCGCACCTCGTTCTCCGAGTTCTTTGCCCAGACCAACGACGCCCTGGCCATCGAGTCCAAGGCCGGCTACATGAAGGTCCTCGGCAACCCCTGGTTCGCCACGGTCGTCACCCTGCTTCCCGGTCTCGCCCTCGCTTTTGGTGGCTATGCCAACATCTGGCCGCTCTTTGGTGCTTCCAACCAGCTGCTCGGCGGCATGACCATGATCACCCTCGCCGTGTTCTGCAAGTGCACCGGCCGCAAGGGTTGGATGCTCTACGTGCCCGTCGCCTTCCTGCTCTGCTGCACCTTCACCTCGCTGGTCCAGAGCGCCATGGGCTGCATGGCCGCCGTCCAGGCTTACGGCTTCTTCGGCACCATCCCGGCTACCGCCACCACGGCCGTCGTCTCCGTCGCCGCCACCAAGGGCCTGCAGCTCGTCTTTGCCGTCCTGCTGATGGTCCTGGGCCTCATCGTCGCCGTCAACTGCCTCAAGGAGTTCTTTGGCAAGGAGGCTGGCTCCATGCCTGATGAGGAGCCCGAGTGGTCCGAGATGGGCAAGGCCGAGTACGGTCGCGCCGCTGCCGCCGAGGCTCCCGCTGACGCCGAGGCCGCCAAGGCCTAGTCGGTCGGACGGGTTGAATCTCCCATCCATTTGACTCGGAAAGACCGGGTCCGCGACTTCGCGGGCTCGGTCTTTTTTCATGCAAAAGCGGGTGACGCTCGAGTGCTCTCGCAGATGTTTTGCGTGGATAAGGGCGCGCGTTGTACCATATAGACGTATATGTGTGCATATGAAAGGGGCCCCGTGGCCAAGACGGTATATTCCGATAACCAAAATAATGTCGATGCCCTGGCTGAGCGTCTGAGCAGCCAGACATCGCTTTCTGCTGAGCGTGCCAAGCTGGTTGCCTACGACCTGCTTTGCCGCAAGGCGCTCAAGATCAAGTCGAGCGCGCTGGCGCAAATTTTCCGCTCCGTCGATAAGGAATGTGACACCAAGGCGATGCGCGATGAGCTTATCGCGGCAAATATCGTGACCAAGATCGAGGGTAGCGGCATTAACGGGCGCCCGGCGTTCTATACCATCAATGCCGAGATCCGCGATGCCCAGGAGCAGCCTGCCGAGTCCGTCGAGGATTTTGTCGTCGAGGATTCCGCTGACGTGCCTGCTGTGGAAGAAGCTGCTCCGCGTGAGCATGTCGATACCGATGAGTTGCTCGATGAGAACGTCGTGCGTGCCTTTACGGCCAAGGCAGGACGCGGCGGTTTTGGCGGGGGCGGCAAGCGCGATGCACAGCGCCGCGCCCAGCAGGAGCGCTTCCGTCGCGCCGTTGCTCGAAAGGGCGAGACGGATGCCGAGGCTGTTGAGACCGAGGTTGCTGCCGAGTCGCAGAAGCCCACGAAGGAGCAAAAGCCCGTTGAGGCCCAAGAGCCCAAGCGTCGTCGCGGTGCTCACTTTAAGGCTGCAGCGCAGGATGCCGCGCGTGAGGTTGAAGAGTCTTCTGAGGTTGCAGACGATGTTGAGGAGTCTGCCAAGAAGGTTCCGGGTTCGTGTCGTCCCGGCCGCGGTTTTGCGGGACGTGCGTATCCCGTAAAGCGTCAGGAGAAGGGCGAGTCGGTTTCGACCACCCAGGACGAGAAGGCCGTTGAGCCGGTGGCTCGCGAGCAAAAGCCTGTTGAGCCGCAGCTTGAGGTTGATGCCGAGGCCAAGGGCCAGCAGCCTACTGATGAGCAGACGGAGCAGAGCGCGTCGAGCAAGCCTCGCCGCCGTCGCCATCGTGGAGGCCGCAGTTCCCATGCCGAGACTGCAACCGAGAAGACCACGCCGCAGAACGAGGATGCGAAGGCCGAGGTTTCTTCGGGGCAGCCTAAGCGCCAGTCAGCGAAGGAGAGCAAGTCCGATCGTCCGCAGAAGCAGGCGTCTATGCCGAAGCGCGAGCGCAATTCCCAAGGCGATTCTAAGCGCAAGTCTCAGAAGAAGCCGGAGTCTGCCGCAGTAGATACTGCTGCCCAGCAGCCCGAGTCGGCCGCCCACGGCGAGGTCTCGGCGTTTGCCCTTGCCCGCGTTTTAGGCAGGCAGCTGCTCAAGGTTGTCCCCACGCCTATGGCGCTCTCCAAGATCAAGGAGCAGCAGACACAGATCGTAAAGGTCGAGGGCAAGGACGGCAAAAAGGCTCCGCAGCGCACTCAGCACAACGAGATGTCCAACCGCAAGATTGCCGAGGAAATCGCAATCATCCAGGCTTGGATCGAGCAGAACCGAGGTGCCGATACGCCGGTTGCCTCGCGCCGCCAGCGTGCCTACCAGATCTTTAACGACGAGAAGGCTTTTGACGGCAAGCACGGTGAGCGCCTGATCAGGCGTATGACCGAAAAGGGCATCAGCATGCAGGCGATCAAGGTCGCCCCCAATCGTCCCGTGCACTTTACGGGCTTCTTTACGCTGGGAGCCGACAAGCCGTTCATTATGGTCGAGAACCTGGACACCTACGACGAAATCGTCAAGCTGCTGCGTGGCCGCAAGCACGCCAAGCTCTTTGGCATCAAGGTGGGCGGCGTGATTTTTGGCGGCGGCTGCAAAGCGAGCGTCTCGCACGCACTGGATGATTATCTGGCCGAGATTGGCTATCGCTTTAACTACGTCTACTACGTGGGCGATATCGATCGCGAGGGCGCGCGCATCGTCGAGCAGGCTCGCAATGCCAATGTGGTTGAGATTCGCCTGCATGCCGGCATGTACCGTGCCATGCTCGCCGAGCATAAGCGTCGCGTGAAGGCCGGCGGCGAGTGCGAGCCCGCGGCTGCCAACCAGGGCGTGCCGCAGAACCTGGCGGCGACGATCAAGGATCTGCCCATGGTTACGCGCGTGCAGTTCCGCAACGTGCTGCGCGAGGGCGGGCGCATTCCGCAGGAGATCCTGATGACCGCAGACTATCGGGATGGCGACTCGGGAAGCTTCGATCGCATGCTCAACAACTAGGGCGTTCGGCCCCGGGAGAGTGGGGACACCGGCTTAGGTTTCCTGCTCTACAGTCCTGCTCACGACGGAGGCCACATTAAGTGGCCTCCTGTTCGTGCGGAACTCGCGATAAACCTAAGCCGGTGTCCCCACTCTCCCGGGGCCTGCGGCTACTTGGTTGTCGCATGCGGCTCGCTTTTCGGAACTGGGCTGATATTTTCTAGATGAAAGGCGCTCTTGGTCCTTATGGGCCTGGGGCGCCTGTCTTTTAAAGGTAGATTTTTGGGAGGCCGGCACTTGGAGACGTTCCTTTAGTGCCGGCACTTTAGGAACGTCCCCAAGTGCCGGCTGTGGGACGGAGGGATTCCGCGTCCGCCTTTTCGGCGGCCGCGCCCCGCTGCGTCGCTTCGCTCCTTGCGTGCTGCGCTGGAAAACGCTTCGCGTTTCCTCAGCTCCGCACCCTTGCGGGTTCGAATTCCTCCGCTTGCCCACAAGAAAGCGCTCCAGGTTCATAAGGGCCTGGAGCGCTGTGTTCTTAAGGGCTGGGACGGAGGGATTCGAACCCCCAACAGCCGGCACCAAAAACCGGAGTTCTACCGTTGAACTACGTCCCAATGTGTGGTGTTGCCCAAAAGCAACTCGTTTAGTTTACCTAATCTGCGAGGGCATCGCAAACGCCGTCGAGCAGGCGTACGGCGAGTGTCTGCGCGTCGCTGGCCGTGAAGGTGCCGTTGTAGCGCGTCATGCCCGTGAGCTCAATGCGAATGCGAGCCGGCTTCTGCTGCGCGGCGACATTGGCAGTGCGGATGCGCTGGGCCAGGTTGTGGCACTCGGCGAGGGCAATCGTGGCGCGCGGTGCGGCGTCGGCGGGCAGCTCATCGCTTGCGATCTCGAGCACTAGGTCAACGTCGGTTGGGACCTCGGAGTCGCAGAGCATCATGCCGCTGTTGTCGGTCGTTGCCGTGGCGATATTCCACATGCGCGACGCAACGCTGCGTGCGATGGGGTCCTCGCCGATAACGGCAATCTGGAAGCGCTCGAGCACGTTGGCGGCGCGAGCAAAACCGATACGGGACTCGGCTTCGGTGACCGAGGGCTTGCCCTCCCACACATGGTGCAGGCGGTTGATGTAGGCGTAGGTGTCCTGGAAGGCCATGCCGTCGGCAAACAGGCCGACATTTTCCTGGAACTGCTGCAGGGCGGCCTCGGTATGCGGACCAAAGTAGCCGTCGTCTTCGCCACAGGCAAAGCCCAAAACGTTGAGAGCGCGCTGCAGGGCCTGCACATCGGCGCCATGGAAATTGGGCATGCGCAGATAGAGAGTGCGGTCGCCCAGCTTATACGAAGCGTCTACAAGGGCGCTCCAGCAGGGGATATCGACGGCATGACCGGCAGCAAGGCCGCTGTCGAGCCTGAAGGTGCTGACGGCCTGCTCAGTGGTGGCTCCAAAGTACTTGTCGGTGACTTCGGCGGCATCAATCGTGTAGCCGAGCTGCAGGAGACGAGACTGCACGTCTTCGACGGCTGCTCCTTGCATGCCCGTTGTAATAGGTTCCATGAACGAACCCCTTTCGGCGTACCATTCGTACTATTTGAGCGTCTGTCGGATAGACAACGCAAAGGGATGCATAAACATGCACTCAACAGTGTAGCAAGTTGTGCCTAAATACGCTGCTGACAGGTTTTATAACCCCCGTTAGTTAAGGCGCTCCACAAAGAAATCTGCCATGGAGAGGAACAGCTCGCGTGCGTGCGGATCAAGCTCAACGTTCTCGATGGCCGCTTTGGCCTTAGCGGTCAGGTCGAGCGCGTAAATGTGGGCGTAATCGATGGAGCCGGTCTCCTGGAAGATCTCCACGGCGCGTGCGAGCTGCGCGGGGTCCTCGGTGCCCGAGGAAAGAATCGCCTCGACCTCGTCGTGGTGGCGCTCATCAGAGAGGGCGTGTACGGCGACAAGCGTGCGCTTGCCCTCGGTGATATCGGTGCGGAAGTCCTTGTTGGCGGCCTCCTTGGTGCCGATCAAGTTGAGCAGATCATCTTGGATCTGGAAGGCAAGGCCCGTGTGCAGGCCAAAGGCGCGCAGTGCCTCAATCTGCTCCTCGCTGCCTCCGCCAATGATGGCTCCGGTGGCAAGTGGCGTGGCTCCGCTGTAGTACGCGGTCTTGTGCGTCGCCATGTCCAGATAATCGTCGACCGAGATGTCAAAGCGCCCGTCGCGGACCCAGCCCAAGTCGAGCGCCTGGCCCTCGATGGTGCGAACGATCATCTCGGTGAGCTCGTGGAGCACGCGGAGTTTCACGTCTGCCTCGAGCGTGGGGTCGTCGAGAACCGTCTTGGTGACCATGGTGAGCGCTAGGTCGCCGCAGTTGATGGCAAGCCCCGTGCCCTCGGTAAGGTGCATGCAGGGCTTGCCGCGGCGCAGTTGGCCGTTGTCGGCGATGTCGTCATGGATAAGCGCTCCCGATTGAAAGTGCTCGATAGCTGCCGCCGCGCTGCGGGCGCTCTCAAAGCTGCCACCTACCGCGGTGGCGGCGAGCATGCAGATGAGCGGGCGGTGGCGCTTGCCGGCATTGGCCGTAAATGTCGAGAGCGGGGTATACAGGTAGCGCTCGATATCGGCAGAGGTCGCCTGTCCGTCAAAGAACGTGGCCAGATAGTCGTTAATCTGGCCAAAGTGCTGGGCTAAAAAGCTGGTAAACGGACTGGACACGGGTTCTCGCATTCTTTCTTAGGTTGCATTGATGCAATATGCAGACAACATATTGCCACATCAGGGCGTTTGGCGCGGCAGTTTTGGCGATTTAGGACAACGGGCGTGCGTTTGATGGATTGTGCCTAAATCAGCCTAAAATGCTCGAGCGCCGCAACGACACCGTCGTGATCGACGGTGTCGGTCACGTAATCGGCCTTATCCTTGAGATAGTCTGGTGCGTTGCCCATGGCGATACCGACATCGACGGCGTTCATCAGCGAGATGTCATTGCTGGCGTCGCCAATGCCGTATACGGTTCCGTGGTGGGGATCGAGGGCGTCGAGTACAGACTGGATGCCCCCGCGCTTCGTGCATTCGCGGGGCGAGATTTCGGTTACCTCGAGTTCGAGCTCGTTAAAGCACAGCAGCGGCTCAAGTGTCTTATCTTGAGCGATGTGGTTGGCGAGCGATGTAGACATCAAGATCTTGTAGACACTGTAATGTTGCAGCTGCGTGACTGCGTCGCCCAGGGTGCGCGCGTATCCGGGGGCATCGGGGGCATCGGCACTCATGCGCACGACGCCGTTGAGGCCCTCAAAGCGGATGACCTCGCCCGATTGCTCAAGATAGGGGGCAAGATGCTGCAGCATGCTGGGTGTCATCGACAGATCGCGAATTGCGTGTCCGTCGATCTCGGCGTAACCGCCCGCAAGACAGACGATGCCGGTCCAGGGCAGCTCAAGAAGTTTGGGGTGGATGCAGCTGAGGGTGCGCCCTGTGCAGATGAAGGCCATGTTGCCGTTGGCGACAAACTCGCGGATTGCCTGCGAAACCGCCTCGTTGGGATAGGGGGAGAGGTCCCGCTCGTCTTCGGGAAGGTCTTGGGCGAGCCTGGGGTCTTGCCAGGCGAGCGTTCCGTCGATATCGAAGAAGCAAATATCGCCGCGCTTATGGGCTGCGCTGGCGGCAGGGGAGGCCGAGGTGGTGGGCACAAATTCCGGCTCGAGGCCCATGATCTGGTCAAAATGCTCTTTAACGCGGGGAACGGAGATGCCGATGATCACCTGGGCGGTCTTGCCCGTAATGATGAGGCCCTTGGCGCCCACCGCGACAAACGACGCGTTATCTGCAACGATGGAAGGGTCTGCGACCTCGACGCGCAGGCGCGTGGCACAGTTGGTTGCGCCCACAATATTGCCAACACCACCTAAAAGCTGAATTACCCGCTCAGCGAGGATGTGATCTTGATCGGATCGACTATTGACCTCGTCATTGGGAGATTGCTCTTTGGCAAAGCCGCTTTCCGTTAAACGATCGATTGCCGCGCGATTGGCGACATGATCCTCGCGGCCCGGCGTCTTAAGGTCATAGATCAAGATGAGTGCTCGAAAACTAACAAAAAAGATGAGGCTAAAGGCAAGGCCGATACCGAGCGCCAAAAGATAGGCGCCGGCATGCGTGCGCATGAGCGGAATAAAGTTGAAGGCTGCCATCTCCATGAGGCCGCCCGAGAAGATGCCGACGATGCCAAAGAGATTCATGGTTGTGGCAAGGCAAGACGATAAGACGGCGTAGAGAAAAAAGAGCCCGGGGTGGGTGAACATAAAGAGAAACTCGAGTGGCTCGGTAACGCCGCAAACCACCGAGGCGATGATGGCGGGAACAAGGATGACCCTGAGGCCGGCGCGGCGTTCTGGTTTTGCGGTGGAGTAGAACGCAGCCGCGATGGCAGGAAGGCCAAAGAGCTTGACCCAGCCGGTGGCGGTAAAACCGGCCCACGGCGCAAGTTCATTAAGGGGGCGCGTGCTATGGGAGAGGATAGGGAGCAAGCTGCTCCACGTGGCGTAGATGCCGTCGTTAATGACCAGGCTGTCGTAGTAGATCGGCATGTAGAGCAGGTGGTGCAGCCCCATGGGCTCGAGCGCTCGCTCCAAAAACACAAAGATGCCCACGCCAAAGGGGCCGACGCTCGTAAGTGCATGGCGCAGCGTTTCGGTCATTGCGTATACGGAGGGCACGATGGCGGCCGAGATAGCGGCAAGGGCAAACACGGCAAAAAAGCTGATGAGGTAGACCAGCGATGAGCCCGAGAAGGTGCCGAGCCAATCGGGAACCTTGGCATCGTAGAAGCGGTCATGGATGGCGACGACGGTTGCCGATACCGCTAGCGGGCCGATAATGCCGGTGTCGAGCGTCTTAATGCCGTCGATGATGGTGATGCCACTAGCGGAGGTCAAAGACGACGGGTACTTAAGTCCAAGGTTGTCTCCGCTCAGCTTGATGATCTCGCTCAAAAAGAAGCAATAGGCAAAATAGGCCACGAGTGCCTCGAGGCAGCAACGTGCCGGCTGCTTTTGGGCAAGGCCGATGGGCAGCGCTACGGCAAAAAGGAGCGGAAGGCGCTTAAAGACCGTCCACGAGCCACGCTGGATGATAGCCCAGAAAACGTACCAAGGGGTTCCGTATACGGCGAGATCGCCGACGATATCCGCAGACGTTGCGAGGGCGGAGATGCCGACCATAAGGCCTGATATAGAAAAAAGCATGGCGGGCGCGAACATTGCCCCGCCAAAGCGTTGGATTTTTTGCAGCATGTTCTGCCTTCCGAATATCGAGGCGCGTTGCGCGTGGGGAAACGTTTAAACAATGGATTCATTGTAGAGGACCAGACGATTGTCGTACCGGCAGTTTTGAGCGAAACCGATTTGGGCATGACAGAAACCGTCAACGGTTAAATCCTGTCGCTTTACCGATATTCGGTTTAAACAACTTTAAGAAATGCTATCGTGCCTAGCCGGAAATGAATAATGTAGAGGTGAAACAATGCCAAAAGCGATATACGAAGGAATCTACCGAGAAATACGCTCGCGCATCATTAATGGGACCTATGCGTTTCAGGAGATGCTGCCAACCGAAGCCGAGCTGACCGCGGAGTTCGGATGCACTCGCAATACCGTCCGTCGCGCCTTGGGTATGCTGGCCGACGGGATGTTTGTGCAGCCCATACACGGCAAGGGCGTGCGCGTTATTTGGCTTAAGGGCGAAACCGACATGTTGGGCGCACTCGAAGAGGTTGAGTCGTTTGGCGAGTTTGCAAAGCGCAACAATGCCGTTGCATCGACGGACGTTAAGTCTTTCGAACATCTGGTTTGCACCGAGCAACTCTCTCGTCACCTGGGCTTTAAGGTGGGCGAGGAGCTGATTCGCGTAGTGCGTGTCCGAAGCCTCAACGGCAACGCGCGCCAAGTGGACCATGGCTATTTTTTGGCGTCGATCGCCAAGGGCCTGACCCCCGAGATCGCGGCAGATTCTATTTACGGCTATCTGGAGCACAAGCGCGGTGTCAAAGTGATGGCGAGCCGTCGTACGGTGAGTGTCGAGCTCGCCAACGATGAGGACTGCAGCTATCTTGACCTCGGCAAATACAACTGCGTTGCCGTCATGGAGAGCCAGTCGTACACCTCGGATGGCATCTTGTTTGAGGTGACGCACACTCGCACACACCCCGAGATCTTCCACTACCGCGTCAACTCCAAGCGATAGCCGGCCAGCTCGCAGCCTGACGAGACTCATGTCCTCAAAGCGAAAACGCCCGGTCAAACCGACGATGCATCGGTTTGACCGGGCGTTTTCTCTGCATTCGATAACAAATAATTGTTTATACAAAACTTGTCAAGTATCAAGTTGAAATTACCGTTCACCGAAGTTTTTCTACCGCTCTAGTAATACTTGTTCAAACAACTAGCCAAATAGCGTATCGTTCAAATCAGCAAAAGGGGCAAAGTCCCCGAGCCAATCTCCGAAGGCGGCGGCAAAGGGTGCCGCCACGGTGTGAAAGGGTGGATTGTAATGAAGAACGAAATGAGCAGAAGGCAGTTCCTGGGCTTTGCTGGTTCCGCGGCTGCAGTTCTTGGTCTGGGTCTCGTGGGCTGCGGTGGCTCCGCCGGCTCCGGCTCCTCTGCTTCTGGTGACGCTGCCGAGGTCTACTTCCTCCAATTCAAGCCTGAGGTCGACAAGGAGTGGAAGGAGATCGCCAAGGCGTACAAGGAGGAGAAGGGCGTCGAGGTCAAGATCGTGACCGCCGCCTCCAACACCTACGAGGAGAAGCTCAAGTCCGAGATGTCCAAGAGCTCCGCTCCGACCCTGTTCCAGGTCAACGGCCCCACCGGTCTTAAGAACTGGAAGGATTACTGCGCCGACCTGTCCGATACCAAGCTCCGCGGTGAGCTCATTGACGACTCCCTGGCTCTGCAGTCCGACGGCAAGGATGTGTGCATCGACTGGGTTCAGGAGAGCTTCGGCATTATTTACAACAAGCAGCTGCTCGAGAAGGCTGGCTACAAGGCCGAGGACATCAACTCCTTCGACAAGCTGAAGGCTTGTGCCGACGACATCCAGGCCCGCAAGGACGAGCTTGGCGTTGAGGGTGCCTTCACTTCCGCCGGCATGGACGACTCCTCCAGCTGGCGCTACACCACCCACCTTGCCAACATGCCGCTCTACTACGAGTTTGAGAAGGAGCACAACCAGGAGGACGACGAGATCAAGGGTGAGTTCCTCGACAACTACAAGCAGATCTTCGACCTGTACATCACCGACTCTACCTGCGATCCTTCGCAGCTTGCTTCCAAGACCGGCGACGACGCCACCAACGAGTTCGCAACCGGCAAGGCCGTCTTCTACCAGAACGGCTCTTGGGCCTACTCTGACCTCGTCAAGGCCGGCATGACCGACGATCAGATTGGCATGATGCCCATCTACATCGGTGTTGACGGCGAGGAGAACCAGGGCCTGTGCTCCGGCGGCGAGAACTATTGGTGCGTCAGTTCCCAGGCTTCCGAGGATGCCCAGAAGGCCACCGAGGACTTCATGTATTGGTGCGTCACCGCTGACACCCCGACCAGCATCATCGCCGACAAGATGGGTCTGACCGCTCCGTTCAAGAGCGCCAAGGAGACCACCAACGTCTTCTCGCAGCAGGCCGTTGCCATGGCCAAGGACGGCAAGAAGACCGTCGCTTGGGACTTCGTCTACATTCCCTCCGAGGAGTGGAAGAAGAACCTCAAGCAGGCTCTGATTGCCTACGCTGCCGATAACAGCAAGTGGGACGGCGTCAAGAACGCCTTCGTCGATGGCTGGAAGACCGAGAAGGCTGCTTCCGAGTAAGCAGTTGCTGCCCAAGCTATCTGATTAGCGACAGGGGGCGGGCAGACGTAGGTTTGCCCGCCCCCTGCATATTGAAAGGACCCTTTTATGGGCAAAGCACTCAAGCGCTGGTGGCCGCTCTTTATGCTGCCCACGTGCCTGGCGTTTATGATCGGGTTCGTGATTCCCTTTATCCAGGGCTTCTATCTCTCGTTCTGCCAGTTTATTACCATTAACAACGCGCACTTTGTCGGTATCGAGAACTACGTGCGCGCATTGTCCGATTCGCAGTTTGCCACGTCGTTCTTCTTTACGGTGGCGTTTGCCTTCCTGTCGACGGTGCTCATCAACGTGATTGCCCTCGCCATCGCGCAGGCGCTCACCCGCAAGGCGCTCAAGGGCACTAACATCTTCCGTACGATCTTCTTTATGCCGAACCTGATCGGCGGCATCGTGCTGGGCTACATTTGGCAGATCTTGATCAACTGCCTGCTCTCCAACATCGGCGCCCAGCTCATCGCCCTTAACTCTGCTGCTGGCTTCTGGGGCCTTATCATCCTGACCCTGTGGCAGCAGGTCGGCTACATGATGATCATCTACATCGCTGGTCTGCAGTCCATTCCGTCCGACTACATCGAGGCCGCCAAGGTCGACGGTGCCACGGCATGGCAGACGTTTTGGAAGGTTAAGGTCCCTAACCTGATGCCGACCATCACCATCTGCCTGTTCCTGTCCATCACCAACGGCTTTAAGCTGTTCGACCAGAACCTCGCCCTTACCGGCGGCGCCCCCGCGCACTCCACCGAGATGCTCGCCCTGAACATCTACAACACGTTCTATTCGCGTGCCGGTATTGCATGGCAGGGCATCGGTCAGGCCAAGGCGGTTATCTTCTGCATCCTGGTTGTTGCTATTTCCATGATCCAGCTTAAGGCCACGAGGTCCAAGGAGGTGCAGCAGTAATGAAACGCGATAAGGTTATCAACCGCGCGCTCTCGATTTTCTTTACGATCCTGTCGCTCGCGTGGATCTACCCCGTGTTTATGATCGCGCTCAATTCCTTTAAGAAAGCGACCGCAATCAGCACCACCACGGCGTTCGATCTGCTCACGCCCGAGACGTTCAACGGCCTTGCAAACTACGTGCACGCCCTTAACGAGCAGGGCTTTGCCTCGGCGTTTATGTACTCGCTCATTATCACGGTCACGTCGGTCGTGCTGATTTTGGTGTGCTGCTCCATGTGCGCTTGGTACGTGGTGCGCGTCAACAACAAGATCTCGAACTTCTTCTATTACCTGTTCGTGTTCTCGATGGTCGTGCCGTTCCAGATGCTCATGTTCACGCTGTCCAATTTGGCGGACCGCATCGGCTTCAACACGCCGTTCAACATCTGCTTTATCTACCTTGGCTTTGGCGCGGGCCTGGCGGTCTTTATGTTCGCCGGCTTTGTAAAGAACATCCCGCTCGAGATCGAGGAGGCGGCCATGATCGACGGCTGCAACCCGGTCCAGGTGTTCTTTAAGATCGTCCTTCCCATCATGAAGCCCACCTATCTTTCGGTCGGCATTCTCGAGACCATGTGGGTCTGGAACGACTACCTGCTGCCCTACCTTACGCTCGACTCCACCAAGTACAAGACCATTCCTATCTTGATCCAGTACTTCCGCGGTGGCTACGGCCACGTCGAGCTCGGACCCATGATGGCCTGCATCATGATGGTTGTTATCCCCATCGTCGTCATGTACATCCTCTGCCAGAAGTACATCATCGACGGCGTGGTGGCAGGTGCCGTCAAGGGCTGATGCCGTAACTGTTTTGCAAGTTTCTGCGGCGCCCCTCAGCGCGGCGCCGCACATCGAAAGGTAAAGACATGGCCGAGATCGTTCTCAAGCATGTTCAGAAGGTGTATCCCAACACCGAGTCCAAAAAGAAGGGCTTCTTTGGCAAAAAGAAGAAGACCGAGGAGAAGAAGCATAACCTTAAGGTTACCGAGGATGGCGTGCTCGCTGTAGAGGACTTCAACCTCACCGTTCACGATCAGGAGTTCGTCGTCCTCGTTGGCCCCTCTGGCTGCGGTAAGTCCACGACGATGCGCATGGTCGCCGGCCTGGAGGACATCACCTCGGGCGATGTGCTCATCGACGGCAAGCGCGTCAACGACGTGGCGCCCAAGGACCGCGACATCGCCATGGTGTTCCAGAGCTATGCTCTGTACCCCAATATGACGGTGTACGAGAACATGGCGTTTACGCTCGAGCTCAAGAAGGTCCCCAAGGACGAGATCGACCGCAAAGTTCGCTCTGCTGCCGAGATTCTGGGCATTACCGAGTACCTCGACCGTAAGCCCAAGGCGCTTTCGGGCGGCCAGCGCCAGCGTGTCGCTATCGGCCGCGCCATCGTGCGTGACCCCAAGGTCTTCCTGATGGACGAGCCACTGTCCAACCTGGACGCCAAGCTTCGTAACCAGATGCGTGCCGAGCTCATTAAGCTGCGCCACGAGATCAAGGGCACGTTCATTTATGTTACTCACGACCAGACCGAGGCTATGACCCTCGGTGACCGTATCGTGGTCATGAAGGACGGCGTCGTCCAGCAGATCGCCACCCCGCAGGAGGTCTTCAACCATCCCGCGAACATCTTCGTCGCCGGCTTTATCGGCGTGCCGCAGATGAACTTCTTCGATGCCCAGCTGGTGCGCTCGGGCAACGGCTTTACCGTCAAGACCGAGGATATGAACGTGGCGCTCGCCCCCGAGACTTGCGCTCAGCTTGCCCTCAACTGGGACGGCGGCGACGTGAAGGAGATTACGGCCGGCGTGCGTCCCGAGCAGATCCTGCTTGCCGACAAGGACGAGGAGGGTGCGCTCCAGGGCACCGTCGAGGTGACCGAGCTCATGGGCTCGACCGAGCATGTCCACGTGACCGCTCCCGACGGCCAGTTTGTTCTGATTATCCCCGTCGTCGACCTCGAGGCCAAGGGCGCGCTCAAGGCTGGCGACACCATCTGGTTCAAGTTCGAGAAGAACGCGACCCATCTCTTCGATAAGGTATCTGGCAAGAACCTTATCTAGGCCCGGTGCATCCAGGCCCTCCCTTTGGGCGACTGCGGTATTGCCATCCTTTTGCCGCGGTCACATATAAGGCTCCCCTCCCGTCCACTGGGCGAGAGGGGAGCCTTTCTTTGTGTTGGGGTTGTCTGGCCGGTCGTTTGTCTCGATCTGTAACGGGTAGGGCCGATTTCGGACGTTAGATGTTACAGATCGAGACGGTTCCGCTGAGCTAACCATTTCATCTAAATCTGTAACACCAAAGGTGAATTTCAGCTGCTAGATGTTACAGATTGAGATAAACCCAAGGGAAGGGGCCAGTATGTCTCAATCTGTAACAGCTGGGACCGTTTTTACCGAGTAGTTGTTACAGATCGAGATTGTTTGGCCGAGTCGGGTCACAGGGTAACGTGCGGGCACAAAAAACGGAGCCGTGTTGCCACGACTCCGTTTCTCAAGAGGATGGGTAAGGGAAGCGAAATTAGTTCAGGTGCCAGATCTCGTCGTTGTACTGGGAGATGGTGCGGTCGGACGAGAAGGTGCCGGCGTTGGCGATATTGATGAGCGTCTTGCGCATCCAGGCGTCGTGGTCCTCGTAGTCGGCCAACACGCGCTCCTTGGTCTGGATGTACTCCTCAATGTCGAGCAGGGCCATAAACCAGTCCTTGCCCTTAATGTCATCGTGCAGGCGCTGCAGGCGCTCGGCATTGCCGGTCGCCATAAAGGCCGGGTTGGTGATGAAGTCCACCAGCAGTTTAATGCCGGGCTTGCGGTAGAGCGCACCGGCGTTGTAGGTGCCGTCGGCGTAGAGCTGCTCGACCTGTTTGGAAGAGGCACCAAAGGTATAGATGTTCTCGTCGCCCACGAGCTCGGCAATCTCTACGTTGGCGCCGTCGAGCGTGCACAGGGTTAGGGCGCCGTTGAGCATGAACTTCATGTTGGAGGTGCCGCTCGCCTCCTTGGAGGCCAGGCTGATCTGCTCGGAGATGTCAGCGGCGGGGATTACGCGCTCGGCGGCGGTGACGTTGTAGTTCTCGATCATGACAACCTGCAGGTAGGGAGCCACGTCGGGGTCGTTTGCAATCCACTGCGACAGCGTCAAGATCAGATGGATGATGTCCTGCGCGATAGTGTAGGCAGGCGCCGCCTTGCCGCCAAAGATGATGGTGACGGGGTGCTTAGGTCTGTTGCCGTTCTTGATATCGAGGTACTTCCAGATGATGTAGAGCGCGAGCATCTGCTGACGCTTGTACTCGTGGATGCGCTTGACCTGGACGTCGATGATGGCGTTGGAGGGAATGGTCACGCCCTGCTCGAGCGCCATGAACTGGCGCATGATGGCCTTGGCCTCGACCTTGGTGGCGGCCAGGCGCTCAAGAACGTCCTTGTCGTCGGCGAACTTGGCGAGTTTGCTCAGATCGCCGGTGCTGCGCCAGTCGGTGCCGATCACATCGTCGAGCAGGCTGGCGAGCGCGGGGTTGGCCCCATGGATCCAGCGGCGGAAGGTGATGCCGTTGGTCTTGTTGGAGAACTTCTTGGGATAGATCTCGTAGAACGGATGAAGCTCGGTGTCCTCCAGGATCTTGGTGTGGAGGGCGGCTACGCCGTTGATGGAGAAGCCAAAGTGGATGTCCATGTGGGCCATGTGGACGGTGTCGTGCTCGTCGATGATGGCGACGCGCGGGTCATCGTGCTCGGCCTTCGCGATCTCATCGAGCTTGACGATAATGTCGGCGATGGCAGGGGAGACCTTCTGCAGGCTGGCGAGCGGCCACTTCTCGAGCGCCTCGGCAAGAATCGTGTGGTTAGTGTAGGCGACCATGGAGCGTACGATGGTCACGGCCTCGTCAAACTCGATGTCATGCTCGGTGGTGAGCAAGCGAATGAGCTCGGGGATGACCATGGTGGGGTGCGTGTCGTTAATTTGGACCACGGCGTAGTCGGCCAGATCGTGCAGGTTGCTGCCGCGCTCGACGGCCTCGTCGATCAGGAGCTGGGCGGCGTTGCTCACCATGAAGTACTCCTGATAGATGCGAAGTAGGCGGCCCTGCTCGTCGGAATCGTCGGGGTAGAGGAACAAGGTGAGGTTCTTGGCGATCTCGGTCTTGTCGAAGTCGATGGAACTGCCGGGGACCAGGCCGTCGTCGACGCTCGCCAGGTCGAACAGGCGCAGGCGGTTCTTGGTGGACTGGCCGTAACCGGGCACATCGATGTTGACGAGCTTGGAGGTAACGGCAAAATCGCCGAACTCGACGGTGTAGGAGCGGTCATCGTCGACTAGGATGTCCTGCTCACCGAGCCACTCGTCGGGGACGGCCTTCTGCTGGTTGTCGACAAAGCGCTGACGGAACAGACCGTAGTGATAGTTGAGGCCCACGCCATCGCCGGTCAAACCCAGCGTGGCGATGGAATCCAGGAAGCATGCGGCCAAGCGGCCCAGGCCGCCGTTGCCGAGTGACGGCTCGACCTCGAATTCCTCGATTTTGTTGAGGTCGTGGCCTGCGGCGGTGAGCTGGTCCTTAACCTCGTCGTAGATGCCGAGGTCGATCATGTTGTTGATGAGCAGCTTGCCGATCAAAAATTCGGCGGAAATGTAATAGAGCTTTTTCTTGCCGTTGTTGAGCGGGCGGGCGGCGGAGCGCTCCTGCACGAGTTTGACCAGTAGCTTGTAAATGCGACGGTCGTCGAGCTGCTCGAGCGAGGTGCCAAAAGACTGCTCGGCGAGTTCCATGAGGTTAATTTGGGGCATGTTTTCTCCTGTGATGGGTTGTTTCATGTCTGCAATTCATAAGAAGCCCGCGCGAGGGGATTGGGGTGGCCTCGCGCGGGAAAAGCAAGCGCGTCCGCACGGTGGGGAGGGGTCGGGCGCGGTAGCTCCTATTGAGGAAGCTCGATTTCGGCTTCCGACGGGATGCGGAAGTAGGTCTCGGTCCAGTCGGTGAGTTTGTGCTCGAGCTCGCGGGTGATGGCGCCGTCGAGCATGCGCCAGGTCCAGTTGCCGCCCAGCGTGGCAGGGGTGTTGATGCGCGCCTCGTTGCCCAAGTTGAGCAGATCCTGCATGGTGTAGATGCACGTGTCGCTCACGCTGGCGGCGATGGTGCGATTGAGTGCATCTGCCATGGGTTCGCCGGCCTGCTGATGGGTGTACAGGGCTGCCTGCTCACGCTGACGCGGGGTGGCCGTTCCCTCAAACCAACCGCGCGCCGTCTCGTTGTCGTGGGTGCCCACATAGGCGACGGTGTTGGCGATGTAGTTATGCGGCAGGTAGTACGAGTTGGTGCCCTCAAAGGCAAACTGCAGGATCTTCATGCCGGGGAAGCCCGAGTTGTCGCGCATGTCGATGACGCCGGGGGTGAGGAAGCCCAGGTCCTCGGCGATGATGGGCAGCGTGCCGAGCTTTTCCTCGAGCGTCTTGAAGAACTTGAGGCCGGGACCCTGCGTCCACGAACCGTAGGACGAATCGGGTGAGGAGAACGGCACCTCCCAATAGGCCTCGAAGCCGCGGAAGTGATCCAGGCGGATGACGTCGTACATGTCGAGGGCGGCGCGAATGCGGCCCTCCCACCAGGAGAAGCCGTCGGACTCCATGGCGTCCCAGTCGTAGATGGGGTTGCCCCAGTACTGGCCGGTGGCCGAGAACTGGTCGGGCGGCGTGCCGGCGACGCTCACCGGATTGCCGGCGGCGTCGATCTTAAAGAGCTCAGGTGTCGCCCACATCTCGACGGAGTCACGCGAGACATAGATGGGCAGGTCGCCGATGATGAGAATGTCGCGCTCGTTGGCATAGGCCTTGAGGCGGCTCCACTGGCGATCGAAGAAGTACTGCGTCATCTGGTGGTAGAGCATACGCGCCGGATGGTCGGCGCAGACCTTGGCGGAAGCCTCGCCGCGGGTGCGGAGCTCCGCGGGCCACTCCCAAAACGCCTTGAGACCGCACTCCTCTTTGACGGTCATGAACTCACAGTAGGGGATGAGCCAGTCCTCGTTGGCCTGGATAAAGTCATCGAAATCGGCCGGCTTGTCGGCAGCAAAGCGCTCAGCGGCGCGGTCGAGAATCTGACGGCGGCCGCCAAAGATAGCACCGTAGTCGACATTGCTGGGGTCGGATCCCAGATACACGCCATCGATATCGCGCTGCTCCAGATACCCTGCCTCGATAAGCTCGGCAAAGTCGATAAAGTTGGGGTTGCCTGCGCGGGCCGAGAACGACTGATAGGGCGAATCGCCATAGCTGGTCGTCGTAAGGGGCAGAATCTGCCAGTAATGTTGTTTGCACGAGGCGAGAAAATCGACGAAGTCGTAGGCATTCCAGCCAAAGCCGCCGATTCCGTATGGTCCGGGCAGAGATGAGACGGGCATGAGGACGCCGCTTGCACGCTCCATGAATGCGCTCACCAACCTTCTTGTTGTGGGGTCGGCCTGCCGATGGGTGTGCAGTCCGCCTCCGATGTTCTGATTCGATACGCCTATTGTAAAACATGTTGTTTAAACATGTACAGGCAAGATAAAAAAGTTGGTCGATTTTCGGCGAATGGTTACATGCCATGAAAAAGCCCCGACCTCACAACGTGAGATCGGGGCAAGAGCGGTATGTAGGTTTTGCTACTCGGCGTCGGCGAAGCCGTTGGGGTTGTGGCTCTGCCAGTTCCAGCTATCGCGGCACATGTCCGCGATGTCGTACTGGGCCTTCCAGCCCATCATGCGCTCGGCCTTGGAGGCATCGCACCAGTTGGCAGCGATGTCGCCGGCGCGGCGCTCGCGGATCACGTAGGGCAGCTCCTTGCCACAAGCCTTGGAGAAGGCGGCGACGACCTCGAGTACCGAGGTGCCGGTGCCGGTGCCCAAGTTAAAGATCTCGACGCCGGTCTTGCCGTTCATCCAGTTAAGGGCGGCCACGTGACCAGATGCCAGATCGCACACGTGGATGTAATCGCGCACGCCGGTGCCGTCGGGGGTGGGGTAGTCGTTGCCAAAGACCTGAACGGCCTCGAGCTTGCCCACGGCGACCTGGGCGACATAGGGCACCAGGTTGTTGGGGATGCCCTTGGGATCCTCGCCGATCAGGCCCGACGGATGGGCGCCGATGGGATTGAAATAACGGAGCAGCACGACGTCCCACTCGGGGTCGGCGGTGTGGACGTCCATAAGGATCTGCTCGATCATCCACTTGGTCCAACCATAGGGGTTGGTCGCGGGCTTCTTAGGATCCTCCTCGGTGACGGGCGGGTTGTCCGGGTCGCCGTAGACGGTCGAGGAGCTCGAGAAGATGATGGACTTGCAGCCATGGTTGCGCATGACGTCGATGAGCACCAGGGTGTTCTCGATGTTGTTGTGGTAGTACTCGACGGGCTTGCTCACCGACTCGCCGACGGCCTTAAAGCCGGCAAAGTGGATGACGCGGTCGATCTGATGGGTATCGAAGATCTTGTTCATCGCATCGCGGTCGAGCACGTTGGCCTCGTAGAAGGTGAGGTTCTTGGCGGCCTCGTCGCCCACGATGGTCTTGACGCGGTCGACGGCGACGGCGCTGGAGTTGGAGAGATCATCGACGATGACGACCTGGTAGCCACCCTCGAGCAGCTGAACGACGGTGTGCGAGCCGATAAAGCCGGCGCCGCCGGTAACGAGGACACAGGTGTCTTTGGGGTCGAGTGCTTTGGACATGTAGTCTCCTATCGAATCAGGAACACTTCTTCAGGGGAGTATAGCGCAGGCAGGGACGCCCAAATCGTGCGCTGTAGGAAAAGCAGAGGATTGTGCTAACGTACTCATAGAAGAGCTTGCGTACGCATAACCTGATCTTTGGCATTTGCTTACGAGCCGCTGACCTTGCAGTTTCCTGCCGTTCGTGGAAATCGTTGGGACGCGCCATATGTACGCTAATATGTATGAGTTGAGCGACATATAAATAAGCATGTAACGGAGTACATATGTCACCAAACAGCGATTCCATCCTTTCCCAGGAGCTCTCGCGCCGCACTGCCCTCAAGGCCCTGTTCGGCGCCGCTTCTGCGGCAGTTCTTTTTGGCCTGCCCGCTCGCGCCCATGCGGCGGAGGCTTCCAAAGAAACCACCGATAAACTGAATGCCGCCCAGGCCCAGCTCGACGAGGTTCAGGCCCAGCTCGACAGCATCGCAAATGAGTATGCGGCGCTGGCCAACAAGAATGCCCAGACCCTCAACGACATCGAGAATGTCCAGGGCAAGATTGACGACACGCAGGCCCAGATCGATGAAAAGAAGGCCGAGCTCAAGAAGAAGCGCAACGACCTTTCCGATCGCGTGGCCGCCAGCTACAAGTCCGGCGGCACGAACATCCTGTCGCTGCTGCTGGCCTCTGGCTCGTTTGAGGAACTCGTCGCCAACGCGCATTACGTTGAGAAGATCAACAAGAGCGACCGCGACGCCATCGAGGACATTCAGACCATCCAGGAAGAGCTCGATGCGCAAAAGACCGAGCTCGAGTCGCAGAAGGCCGACTTAGAGAAGCTCAAGGACCAGCAGACTGCCCAGATGCAGGACATGCAGGCCAAGCAGCAAGAAGTCCAGACCGTGCTGAACGGTCTTTCCGACGACGTCAAGGAGCTCATGGCTCAGCGCGATTCCGAGATCCTCGCTGCCGCCCAGGCTGAGGAGGCCGCTAGGAAGGCTGCCGCTGCCGCGGCTGCCGCGAACAAGAACAATTCCTACTCGGGTGGTTCGAGCTCGGGTGGTGGATCGTACGCGCCCGGAACTCCGCAGCAGAATGCCGGCTCGGGCAAGCAGCAGGCTGTCGTCAACGCGTGCTACTCCACGCCTTCGCCGGGTCAGAACTGGTGCGCGGCGTGGGTTACCAATGTCTTCCGTAACGCCGGCGTTGGCTACTTTGGCGGCAACGCCTGCGACATGTTCAACGCCTGGTGCTATAGCTCCGACCGCTCGGCGCTGCAGGTGGGCATGATCGTGGCCGACTCATCGCATAGCGGCACCGGCATGCCGGGTCTGATCTATGGCCACGTGGGCATCTATGTTGGCGGCGGCATCGTCATGAGCAATGAGGGCGCCATTACGTCTAAGTCGCTTGATTCGTTTATTAGCTTCTATGGCACTGGCTCTGGCGTGCGCTGGGGCTGGCTTGGCGGTATTGCGCTGTCGTAGCTGCGGTTTGAAGTAAGTTGGTCCGTGGCTGCCCGAAAGGCATTAGGTTGCCTGCTCGGACAGTCCTGCTCGCACGGAGAGCACATTAAGTGCTCTCCGGCTCGTGCGGAACTCGCGATCAACCTAATGCCTTTCGGGCAGCCACGGACCTCTCGGGTCCAATACGTCACACACCGGACTGGGTTATCTGAATAAATATGGTGAAGGCCCCTTTCGGGGCCTTCTTTGTTAAAGGAATTCTCCGACTCGGTGGACTTCGGGTTCTAGGTCTACGTTGAATTGGTCTTTGACGGTTGCCTGGATGTGGCGGATGAGTTCGTCGACGTCGGCGGCGGTGGCGTGGTCGGCGTTGACGATAAAACCGCAGTGCTTTTCGCTTACCTGCGCGCCGCCGACAGCATGGCCGCGCAGTCCGGCATCCATGATGAGCTTGCCGGCAAAGTAGCCCTCGGGGCGCTTGAAGGTGGAGCCGGCACTCGGCATGTCGAGCGGCTGCTTGTCCTCGCGGCGCTGGCGGTAGTCGTCCATGTCGGCCTTGATCATCGCGGCGTTGCCCGGGGCGAGATTGAAGGTGGCCGAAAGCACGATAAAGCCGTCATCGGCGATGCGGCTCTTTCGATAACCCAGGTTGAGCTCGTCGACATCGAACTCGATGATATTGCCGCTGCCGCGGGTGCCGTCGTCGAGCTGGCGAGCGGGTTTGTAGACGCGCACGGACTCCAGCACATCGGCCATGCAGGCACCGTAGGCACCGGCGTTCATGTAGCAGGCGCCGCCGACCGATCCGGGGATGCCCGAGATGGGCTCCATGCCGGTGAGGCAGGCCTCGGCTGCCGCGGCTGCGACATCGGAAAGCAGCGCGCCGGCTGCCGCCGTGACGTGCGTGCCGTCGATCGTAATGTCGGAGAGGCCTTCGCCCAACGCCACGACGACGCCGCGGATACCCTTGTCGCCGACGAGTAGGTCGGAGCCGTTGCCCACGATGGTGAGGGGCAGATCGCAGCGATAGCAGGTATCGAGCGTGGCGACGAGGCCCTGCTCGGTATCGGGCGTGACAAAGACGTCGGCCGGGCCGCCGATCTTAAACGTGGTGTGCTCGCGCATGGGCTCGCTCATCAGTACGTTGTCCTCGCCGGCAACGCCAGCAAGCGCGCACAGCAGGTCCTCGTTAAAAAAGTCGTTCTCGTGCATACGAATATCCGCCTTTTGGTGGTCGTTGTCATCAATCGATTGCAATATACCCCACCCGGACGGATTTGGTGCGCTGGCGGCGATAAAACAGCCGTCTACCGGATTGGTAAAGTGTTTATCACCGAGGTAGAGGGGTAGTCGCTATACTTTCAAGAGATTGCGCGTAAACCCGGAAGGAGCGAGATGGCCAACAAAGTCACCCTCAAGCAGATCGCCCAGGAGGTGGGGCTTTCCCCCTCGTCGGTCTCGCTTGTGCTCAATAATCGGCCCTGTCGCATCTCGGAAGAAAACCGCAAGCTCATCAAAGAGGTCGCGGCGCGCAACCACTATGTTCCCAACCAGATCGCGCGCAGCCTGGTCATGCGCGAGTCGCGCACCCTGGGCCTTATCGTCCCTAACATCGAGAGCCGCTTTTTTGCCTCGCTCGCCGGTAGCCTGGAAAAGCGCTGCCGCGAGGACGGCTATGCGCTCTTCATTACCAGCTCGGGCGGAAGCGCCGATGACGATCTGGAGCTGCTGCGCCAGCTGGTGACGCGCGGCGTTGATGGCGTCTTCCTGGTCGTAGGCGACGAGTTCTCCGACGACCGCGCCCTGCGCGAAGAAGTCAGCCATCTGCCTATCCCTGCCGTGATGGTCGATCGTGCCATTGAGGGGCTCGAGTGCGACAAGGTGATGTTCGACCACGAGATGGGTGGCTACATGGCCACTCGCTATCTGATCGAGCAGGGCCACCGTCGCATTGCCTGCTTGGTTAACGCGCGCCGTTCCAATACGGGGCGTAAGCGACTTGCCGGCTATGAGCGCGCGCTGCGCGAGGTTGGCCTGCCTATCGACGCACGTTTGGAGTTTGAGAGCGAGTACTACATTCCGAGTGCCTATGAGGCCTCGGAGGCGGTGCTCGCAACTGATGCCACCGCTGTGTTCGCAAGTTCGGATAACATCGCCCTCGGTCTGCTCAAGCGCTTGCACGAGATGGGGAAGAGCATCCCGGGCGATATCTCGGTGGTGAGCTATGACAACTCGGCGGCCGACGTTCTCTTTGAGCCGGCGCTGACCGCGATTGAGCAGGATCCTGGTGTCCTTGCGGAGCATGCTTTTGGCTGCATGTCCAAGCGTCTTGCCGGTAGGGGCGGCAGGCGTGCCGAAGAGGTCGTCCTGGAGCCGGCGCTTATCGTTAAGGGCAGCGTGCTCGAACTTACCGAATGTAGCTAAACGTACTTGTTTGTTTGCATAGATTGCATGCGGAGTGTCTGCTATTTGCCGGCGGGGCCGGGGTGCCTGCCTTGTTTTGAGAAGTTCGCGGAGCCCACTTCTCAAAACAAGGCAGGCACCCCGGCCCTCGTCCGTGAACTCTTCCGCTGGGCGAGCCATAGACGCCACGCACCGATGCGATAAAGCAGTGGCTTGAAATTGGTGCTATATTCAGCATGAGTTGTTTAATGCTAGTACGGGAGGCTGATATGGGGCTGTTCAAGAAGAAAAACCCGCAGGATGCCTTTGATTCCGATGTGTTTACCATCACGGATACGATTTTGGACCCGCCGCGGTTTACATTTTTGCCGGCTATCTACCAGGATGCCACGCGCCGCAAGTGGGCCGTGCATCAGCGCGGCGGTGAGCCGAAGATTTTTGACTATGCGGACGTGCTGCAGTGCGAGATTGTCGAGACCGGAAATCCCGAGGATGTGCCGGAGGTTAGCAAGCGCGAACTAGCTCAGCAGATTTTGATTAATCCAGCTCAGGCTACTAAAAACAACGCTGCCAAGCGTAATATGTGCCTTGGTATGGGTGTCATCGTTGCCGTGCAAACCGGCGAGGATGAGATTTCGAAGCTTGAGATTCCGGTGACCGCGGGCGAAGTCAAGCGAGACTCCGGCCTATATCGGTCGTATCGGAACGTTGCGGAGCAGATCAAAGAAGCCTTCGACGCCATGGGGCGTCCGGAGCAATGATGTCTGCAGCATCAAGCGGTTGAGGAGCCGTGCCCATGCCGAGTGAACCATATGCGATTCCGCCCAAAGATTGCGCCTTTGAGGGCATTCTTTGGTATATCAATCATTATGACCTGCAGGGTGGCGACCGGCTGCCCGCCGAGCGTGTGCTCTGTGAAGAGCTGGGCGTGTCGCGCACGGCGTTGCGTGCTGCGATCGCGCGCCTTATTTCGTGCGGAACTTTGGAAAGCCGCCGCGGTTCGGGCACCTATGTGTGTCCTCCCAAACCGCTGAACATCTTTCAGGAAACATGGAACTATACGCAGGCGGTGGAGAGGGTTGGCTCAAAGTCGACCGCACGCCTGGTTTGGTCCAAGGTCGTGTACGCCGATATCGATCTGGCCCAAAAGGCCCAGATCGACCTGGGCATGCCGCTTTTCTGCATTCGACGTGTGCGCGTGGTTAATGGTTCCCCGGCGTCGATTGAGACGGCCCACGTCAATCTGTCTTTGTGCCCCTCGCTTCCCGATCACGATTTTGAGCAGGAAAGCCTCTACGACGTTTTGCTCAAAGAAGGGAATGTCCATGTGACGCACGGCAAGGAGCATATTTCCATCAGCCGTCTGAACGCCGACGAGGCCAAGTTGCTGGGTGCTCAGGAGGGCACGCCGGTGTTTTACAAGGCTTCGCACGAGCGTGACGAGAACGATGGCTTTGTCGAGTATTGCAAGTCCGTGATTCTGCCGACCAAGTATCGTTTTGCCGATAACGGCGAGGCAGACGGCGTTGCGACGAAGGTAGGTGTCGAATGGCTGATGCAGTAGAAGACTTGCCGGTTTACAAACAAATTCGCCGCTGCATTGCGGAGCGAATCGAGCGCGGCGACTACCCGACGGGCTCGATGATTCCGTCCGAAAACGAGCTGGCCGAGGAGTTTGGCACGACGCGCCTGACAATCCGAAGTGCCATGGACGAGCTGGTCAAAAGTGGCCAGATTCGTCGCGTGCAGGGCAAGGGCGCCTTTGTGGGACACAAGTGGTTTGACGAGCACGAACGCAAGGGCGGCTTCCGTCAGTCGGTTCTGGCGTCGGGCGCGACGCCGTCGGTGCGCATTCTGGCGCGCTCCAAACGCTACGCCGGCCCGTATTACGCCGACCTGTTTGGCATCGCCGAGGACGATCTGCTTTACTCGGTGCGCCGTCTCAACTGCATTGATGGGGAGCCCGTGTCGATTGAGATGACGCTGATTCCGTGTCTGCTGTTTCCGGGCATCGAAGACGTGGACATTTCGGTCTTCAGCCTGTTCGAGACCTACGACATGTTGGGGCGCAAACCGGACAAGTCGATTGAGAAACTCGATATTGAAGCGCTGGGCGCACGCGATGCGAGTTTGCTCAATCTTGAGCCGGGCGACCTGGCGCTCGTACTGGAATGCATGACCTATGACTCGAGTGGGCAGGCGATCGAGCATGCCAAGTCTTTTAACCGCGGTGATGCCGGCGGATATACCTACAACTATTAGCGTCTAGAGCATCCTCGTGCACGGCGGGGTGCTCATTTTTTTACGGACATGTGTCGCATGACCGATGAACGGCAAAAACTGACCGTCTACCGAGAGGGGAGGATGAAATCAAAAAATCGGTATTAAAAACGGCTAACCTGTAATCGTTCACTGGTATTAAGAACCTTTGAATTGTTGAGCTTGGGGCCAAGATGTCCACAAGGTTAAGCGGCGAGACGGGGCGGCAAGCCTGTCCATTCCGTGCGACAATTCAAACTGCTCGTGAAAGGAGCGGGAATGAAGGAGACCGAGAAGATCGAGATCATGCACTTCGACCAGGAGGGCTACCTCGAGGACGGCAGGAACGTCTACGAGGCCGGCAAGAAGATGACCGCCCTGGCCGACCGCGTGCACGAGGAGGGCTACGACGCCGTCTTCCTGATGGGCGTCGGCGGCACCTGGGACGAGTTCATGCAGCTCGAGTACCTCATGAACAAGTTCGGCGACCGCGACCTCGAGGTCTACCTGATCCACGCCGCCGAGTGGAACGTCATGGGC
>NZ_JBBNLM010000018.1:0-37152 GCF_040092475.1 Collinsella sp. CLA-ER-H10 | reverse complement strand
GACATGCCGGGGGCGGACCGGGGCGGGTTCAACGGCAGGCCCCGCCGACCGATTGCAAGCGGTCGGCGGGGCCATTGTGGCTCTTGACAGCGGATTGGGTCATATGAGCGAGCGGGCCGCATTTGAGGCAAGGTGACGTGAAACGAAAGGGCGCTGACCTTCTGGTCGCGCCCTTGAAGTTGAACGTCAGATTGTCCAAATGCGGCCCGCGCAGCGTCGGCCCGTTACGGCGTTTGGTAAAACGCCGTAACTAAAAACGGTTACCGCGGAAGCCGCCGCCGTTGCGGCCGCCACGGTCGCCGCCGCGACCGCCGCGGTCGTTACCACGGTTGCCGCCAAAGCCGCCACGGTTGCCACCGCGATCGCCATAGCCACCACGGTTGCCGCCAAAGCCGCCGCGACCGCCACGGTCGCCGCCACGGTCACCAAAGCCGCCACGGCCGCCGCGATCGCCACCGCGACCGCCGCGGTCGCCACCACGGCCACCACGGTCGTCACGGCCGCCGCGAGGACCGCGATCCTCGTCCAGGCCCATGGCGACGAGCGGAGCGATAACCTTATCGAGAGCGGCCATCAGCTCGGTGGCCTCCTCGTAAGAAAGCTCGGGCAGGAGCTTCTCCTTCTTGTTGGCAAGCTCGACCAGGCCCTCAGCGGCATCCTCGGCAGCGAAGACGACGATTTTGCGCATATCGCCCTCGGCGTCGTCGATGCGGCCGACCAGATCGGCAGCCTCGGCCTCGGCCATCAGGCCATCGAGCTCACGGAGGCGCATGCCCAGCAGGTCGGACATTTCCTTCTGCTCCATCTTGGGCTTGAGGTCAAGAAGCTTGATGGCGCGCTCGATGTTCGCCATGCGCTCGGCCTTGGCCTCCTCCTCCTTAGAAATAGCAAAGCGACGGCTACGCAGCAGGCGGGCGGCCTTCTGCATCTTGTCCATCAGCTCTTCGTCATCGTAATCAACGGCGGCCTCGACAACCTCGGCCTCCTCCTCGGCGGAAACCTCGTCAGCAGCCTCAACCTCGGCAGCTTCGGTCTCCACGGTCTCGACTGCCTCGACCTCGGCAGCCATGGTCTCGTTCTCGGTCTCGTTCATGATCTCTTCGTTCTCGGACATGAGACTCCTTCTTGGCCCTCTCGGGCATCATCGCCCCATTCGCGGGGCCCGTCGCGCACTCTTTGCGCTTTAAACATTCATGCCTCTCGGCAAAACGTCCATTAGTTTATGGTGTCGCCATCCAATCTAGCTGCAGAATCTATGTGCACACATTAATGCGACATGTGTGACTCGCGACGAGCGTACACCAGCGATGTCACGAACCCGACCACGGCAATTACAGCCGCCACGCGCACGGCAGCTGCAAATCCAATCGCTTGGGTAACGTCGGTCGCAATGCCAGCGGCGCCGGCAGTCGCCGCAGAACTCGAGAGCAGGCCGATAAACAGCGACGGGCCAAACGATGCGGCAATCATGTTCCACGTGTTGAGCAATGCCGTTCCGTGAGGATGTTCAGCGGCAGGCAGCGTCTCCAAGCCGGCCGTCTGCGAGGGGCTCAGCACCAAACCGACTCCGGCATACACTACAACGGTCAGTGCCACGACAACGCCGATGTTCATGCTTGCCGCCGTCATCGAGATTGCAGTCTGCCCCACGGCAATCAGGGCAAAGCCGACCGGCAGCAGCGGCCATGCGCCACGGGCGTCCATCACGCGTCCGCCCACAATCGAGGTCACGGCGTTGCAGGCAATTGCCGGCAAAATGAGCAGGCCCGCAACAAGTGCGGTCATGCCGTATGTGCCCTCAAAATAGAGCGGCAACAAAACACTCATCGAGAACGTTGTCATCATCGACACCACCACAAGCAGGCACGCAGGCCAAAAACGAACGCTCGCCATGGGACGCACGTTAAGCACCGGATGCTCGAGTTTGAGCTGGCGGGCCGCAAACAGGCCGAGCAGCACAATGGCGGCGAAAAGCGCCACAATGCCGGCAATCAGATTGGTCGAGAACTCGCCTACGGAATATACAAATGCCGTAATGCCGGCGGCGAGCAAAACAACCGACAGAATATCAAGCGTGGTGTTCGAGCGCTCTCCGACATTCTGAACAAGCTTAACGCCCGCCGCAGCGACCACAATGCCGCCCACCAGCGGCACTACGAACACCGCCCTCCAGCCAAATAACGTGCACATAAGGCCGCTGATCACGGGTCCAAACGCCGGCCCCAGCGTAATGCAGGCACCACCCAGGCTCAGATACAGACCGAGTTTCTCGCGCGGCGCGCAAGACAGCACCACGTTCATCATGAGCGGAAACAAGATGCCCGATCCCGCAGCCTGTAAAATACGACTTGGCAGCAAAACGCTAAACGACGGAGCGATCAGACACAGGACTTCGCCGGCGACCATACATCCGCATGCGAAAAACAACAGCTTGCGCGTCGAGAAACGGCCGGACAGGAAGGCCATGATGGCCGTAAAGATCGACGTCACAATCATGTAGCCCGAGACGAGCCACTGCGCCGTGGTGGCACTCACCGAAAAGGCCGCCATAATGTCGTGCAACGCCACGTTAATGATGTTCTCGTTAAACGCGGCAACAAAGGCCGCAATATACATAACGACGAGAAGCGCCGCAGTGGCCGATGGCGTTACTTGAACTTGTTGCTGAGATTTGCTCCCCATGCATTTCCTTCCTCTTGGAACGACAGTTGCATCGCCCCAGGGGAACAGTCCAGGGCGAAAAATGAGCCCTAGACTTACGCCAGACGCCGTACACGACGAGTCTGACAACATGGTCCAACGTCGAAAGATTGTAACGCGGACGCACAGCTTTCCTTCCGCGCTATTATTAAAAGTCCACGAAAGCATGAGACATGAGGAGCCCGCCATGATTAAGCCCATCATGAAATCCGAGTTCTTTTTGCGTCTGCCTTCCGAAGACGCGGGACCCGACGATGCCGCAACCGGGCAGGATCTCCTGGATACGCTCCACGAGCATGAGCGCGAGTGCGTGGGCCTCGCCGCCAACATGATCGGCGTGCGCAAACGCATCATCTGCGTAAAGGACGGCAACAGGACACTCCTGATGTACAACCCTCAAATTCTTGAGCAGGTCAATGCCTATCAGACGAGCGAAGGATGCCTCTCGCTGACCGGCGAGCGTCCCTGTACCCGCTATCGCCGCATTAAGGTGGAGTATTTGGACGAGAACTTCGTCCACCGCATCAAAAACTTCTCGGGCTACACCGCCGAGATCATCCAGCACGAAATCGACCACTGCACTGGAATAGTGATCTAGTTCCGCCGATTCAAGAAAGCTCCCTGCAGCAAAACAACTGCAGGGAGCTTTTCATAGTGCGGAGCTTCTATCCCACTAGCTTTGACGGTAATGATCGAAGAAATCGGCGAGGTCTTCGAGCGACTCTTTGAGCACTTCCATGCGCGGCAGGTACACGATACGGAAGTGGTCGGGCTCAGCCCAGTTAAAGCCGCCGCCGCGCGTAATCAGGATCTTCTTCTCGTGCAGCAGGTCAAGGGCGAACTGTTCGTCATCGGTGATGTTGAACTTTTTAACATCCATCTTGGGGAAGATGTAGAACGCCGCACGCGGCTTAACCACCGAGATGCCGTCAATCTTGTTGAGTGCCTCATACACAAAGTTTCGCTGCTCGTAGACACGGCCGCCGGGACGGATGTAGTCGTTGACCGACTGATGGCCACCGAGTGCCGTCTGAACGATCGACTGAGCCGGCACGTTGGAGCACAGGCGCATGTTGGAAAGCATGTTGACGCCCATGATAAAGTCGCTCATGCAGCGCTGGTTGCCCGAAAGCACCATCCAGCCAATACGATAGCCCGCAATCATATGCGACTTGGACAGGCCGCTAAACGTAATGCAGGGCAGGTCGGGGGCGAGCGATGCAATGGAGACGTGCTCGTAGCCGTCCATGCACAGGCGGTCGTAAATCTCGTCGGCAAAAATCATGAGCTGGTGCCTGCGCGCAATCTCGACAATGCCCTCGAGCACCTCGCGCGGATAGACAGAGCCCGTGGGATTGTTGGGGTTGATGATGACGAGGGCCTTGGTCGCGCTCGTGATCTTAGACTCCATATCCTGCAGGTCGGGATACCAATCGGCCTGCTCGTCGCACAGATAGTGCACGGGATGGCCGCCGGCAAGGGTCGCGCACGCCGTCCACAGCGGGTAGTCGGGGCTGGGGATCAGAATCTCGTCGCCGTTGTCGAGCAGCGCGTTCATCGAAAGCTGAATGAGCTCGGACACGCCGTTGCCCGTGTAGATATGCTCCATCTGAACGTTGGGCAGGCCCTTGATCTGCGAGTACTGCATAATCGCCTTGCGCGCGGAGAACAGGCCGCGCGAGTTGGAATAGCCTTCGCAGTCGGGCAGCTGCTGGCGCATGTCCTTAATGACCTCATCGGGCGTGCGGAAACCAAAGGGTGCCGGATTACCGATGTTGAGCTTGAGGATGCGCTCGCCCTCGTCCTCCATGCGGGCGGCCTCGTCGACGACGGGGCCACGCACGTCATATAGAACGTTCTCGAGCTTGGTGGATTTAGAAAAAGTACGCATGGTGGTGCTCCTTGTGATTTGAGCCGTGGGACTGGGTTCTGGCTTGGCAACTTTACGGGACGGAGGGGTCTCACCTTGATCGGCGTCACCGGCAAGCAGCCAGGTAACATCGACCTCCAAAATGCGGGCGAGCAGCTCTGCCACATCGCGCCGCGGAATCGTCTTGCCGCTCACATATTGGCTCATCTGACTCTTGCCGAGTTTTTTGCCGAGCATCTCCGATGCGCGGATCACGTCCGACTGGCGAACGTCGCGATCGGACATAGCCTGTCGCAGGCGATCGCTAAACGTCTCTTGGGCCACAGGAACCTCCTTGCTGGCAAAGTTCAATTTATAGAACACGAATTGAACCGGGGTTCAATTTAGCAAGCAGTATAGCGCCGCGCCTCATTCGAAAGTTCAATTTCATAAGAAAACGTACCGAACTCCGAGATTTGCCCAAAACGGACAATGACGTGTACACGTTTAGAGGTATTCGAGGAAACGGGCGGCGGCAAGCGAAACATCGGCCGTTCGATATATGGCGTTGATTTGGCGATGGGGATGCCCCTCGAGTGGGCGCACAGCAACATCGAACTGACAACGGCGCAAGATGAGCGCGGGAAGAATGCTCACGCCCAGGCCGTCCTCGACCATAGCCATAATCGCATAGTCATCCCAAGTCGACAGCTTGGAGCACACCGTCAGCCCCGCCCGACGGAACAGCGGCGTAATCTCATCATCGGTGCCGCGTTCTAGCAGAATAAACTGCTCGTTGGCTAAATCGGCAAGAGAGACGACCTCCGCCGTGGCAAGCAAAGAGTCTGCCGGCACTACCGCCATCAACTCGTCGCGCACCAAAGACCGCGATGTCATGCCATTTTCTCGAGGCTCATACGGGATAAAGCCCAGATCGCAGCGGCCCTCTGCCACCCATTGTTCAATCTCTGAGTAATCACCCATCAGCAACTCATAATCGACGTCCGGATGATCGGCACGAAAGCGCGCAATCACCGGCGGCAGCACGTGGGTCGCCACGCTCGAAAACGTACCGATGCAGATTTTGCCGCGCATGAGCCCGCGCATCTCATCCACCCGTCGCTGCAAGCGAGTGAATTCCTCGCAGAGCGCCTCGATAGCCGGCATGACCTGCCGCCCGTCGGCAGAAAGCACTACGCCCTCGCGACTGCGGTCGAGCACCTTAAAGCCCCAATCGGCCTCAAGATCGGCCACCATGCGGCTCACGCCCGACTGCGAATAGCTCAGGCGCTCGGCAGCACGCGTAAAGCTTCCGGCGCGCACCGTCTCCAGCAGCGCCTGCATCTTTTGAATATTCGTTTCCACGGCGCCCCTCCACCTTTGCATGAGTTTTTGTCATGTTATCTATGCATTATATTCGCTTTTCTTCTAAAACCAGTTCACCCATAGTGAAGATGCTCAGATATAGAGGGGATGTCAGCGCATGAACAACGGGTTGTTTACGTACTTAGCAGCATTGCTATTGTTTGGCTCCAACGGCATCATCGCCGCTGCCATCGCGCTGCCGAGCTCGGATATCGTGCTACTACGCACGTTTTTGGGCGCACTCTCGCTTGTCACCATTCTCGCCGTCACCCAACGCCATAAGTTGCAGGCGCCATCTCGCCCCCGCGAAGCCGCAGCCCTCCTCCTCTCGGGAGCCGCGCTAGGCGCCAGCTGGATTTTTCTGTTCCGCGCCTACCAGACGATCGGCGTCGGCGTATCCTCGCTGCTGTACTACTGCGGCCCCATCATTGTCATGGCGCTCTCCCCGCTCATCTTTGGCGAAAAGCTGACCGGCGGCAAAATCGCCGGCTTTGTCGCCGTTGCTTGTGGTGCTTTTCTCATTGCAGCGCAAGGTCTAGGCGGCAATATGCCCATTGCGGGTATCGTCTGCGGTATCGCCTCGGCATTTTGCTATGCGCTGATGGTCATCGCTAGCAAGGGTGCGCCACACATCGAAGACCTCGAGAACTCCACGCTCCAGGTGAGCGCCGCCTTTGCGACCGCGCTGGTCCTCACGCTCATCACGCAGGGCGCTCCCTCATTCCTGTCCGCCGGTGTCGCCGCCAGTATTGATTGGCGCGCCGTCATCATGCTCGGCGTCGTCAACACCGGCATCGGTTGCCTGCTCTATTTTAGTGCTGTCGCCAAGCTGCCCGTTCAGACCGTCGCGGTCGTCGGCTACCTCGAGCCGCTTTCGGCGGTCGTGTTCTCGGCCGTCCTTTTAGGCGAAGCCATAACACCGATCCGCCTGACGGGCGCCGCACTTATCATCGGCGGCGCGATTTTTTGCGAACTCGCCGGCAAACGCGCAAACGCCAAGGCTGGCATCGCCCAGACAGTGCGTGCTTAAAAGCCCCTGCTTTGAATGCTACCTGCGTAGATAAATAATCCCCAGCTGAGGATTATTGTCTAAAATAACCCGATGTGCCAAACTGCTCTTGTATATATAAAGACGGCATAAAGATTATCTGTCCTAGACAGATAACCAGATGTCCAAGGGAGTCCACGTGGCACACAACAAACTGGAGGCAAGCCCCCAAGACCAGCATGGTCAAGGCGGGCACGGAGCCATTCCCCTCTCCGCTGGCATGCTGCTCGTAACGCTCGGCGTCGTCTATGGTGACATCGGCACGAGCCCCATGTACACCATGAAATCAATCGTCGCCAACAACGGCGGCATCGGCACCGTCAGCGAGGACATGATTCTGGGCGCGCTTTCGCTCGTCATCTGGACCATGACGCTCGTGACCACGGTCAAGTACGTGGTAATCGCCATGAAGGCCGATAACCACAACGAAGGCGGCATCTTCGCCCTGTTTAGCCTGGTGCGAAAAGTAGCACCATGGCTGATCCTACCTGCCATGATCGGCGGCGCGGCGCTGCTCGCCGACGGCATCCTCACCCCCGCCGTCACGGTTACCACGGCCATCGAGGGCTTGCGCACTATCGAGTGGGGCCATGCGCTTTTGGGTGACGGCCAGACCAATGTAATCATCATCACCATCATCATTATCTGCGGCCTGTTTGCCATGCAACGCGCCGGTACCTCGTCGATCGGCAAGCTGTTCGGCCCGCTCATGACGCTGTGGTTCCTGTTCTTGGCTGGCGCCGGTCTGTTCAACATGCTCGGCAACCCGTCCATCCTGCGCGCGCTCAACCCCATCCGCGGCATCATGTTCCTGTTCTCGCCCATCAACCACTCGGGCATCATGGTGCTCGGCTTTGTCTTTCTGTCGACAACCGGTGCCGAGGCGCTCTACTCGGACATGGGCCACGTGGGCAAGGCAAACATCTATGCATCCTGGCCGTTTGTTAAAGCGGCCCTCATCCTCAACTATCTGGGTCAAGGCGCTTGGCTGCTCGCCAATAACTCCAACCCCCAGATGCTCGCAATGGATATCGTCAACCCGTTCTATATGATGCTCCCCGAGCCCCTGCGCCCCTTTGCCATCGTGCTTTCGGCCGTGGCGGCCATCATCGCCTCGCAGGCGCTCATCACCGGCTCGTTCTCGCTGGTATCCGAGGCAACGCGCCTCAACCTTATGCCGCACCTGCGCATCCACTACCCCAGCGACACCAAGGGCCAGCTCTATATTCCGCTCGTCAACAACATCATGTGGGTCGGCTGCATCTTCATCGTGCTGCTATTCCAAAACTCTGAGCGCATGGAAAGCGCCTATGGCCTCGCCATCACCGTGACCATGCTCATGACCACCACACTGCTGACGAGCTATATCGCCGGCATCCTCAAGCACAAGCTGGGTGCCTGCGTCTTCGCCCTGCTCTTTGGTGCCATTGAGCTGTGCTTCTTCGCCTCGTGCCTCACTATGTTCTTTGACGGCGGCTACGTCATGATCTTCCTGGCCGCGCTGCTGTTCGGCCTTATGTATGTGTGGCGCCGCGGCACCGCCATCGAGCGCACGCAAACGATCCTGCTGCCCGTCTCCAAGTACATCGATCAGCTCAACCGCCTGCGCAACGACGAGACCTATCCCGTGCTCGCCGACAATCTGGTATTTCTCACCAACAGCCCCGACCCGCTCACGCTCGACCGCGACGTGCTTTATTCCATCCTGGACAAGCACCCCAAGCGCGCCAAGGCATATTGGTTCATCAACGTGCACGTTACCGACGAGCCCTATACGCATGAGTATTCCGTTGAGACCTTTGGCACAGACTTCATGTTCCGCGTGCGCTTGGACCTGGGCTTTAAGGTCAACCAGCGCATCAACGCCTACCTGCGCCAGATCGTCGGCGACCTGATGGCATCGGGTGAGTTGCCGCCGCAGCATCACACCTACTCTATCTACGAGACACGCGGCAACGTGGGCGACTTCCGTTTTTGCATGCTGCGCAAGATGCTTGCCCCCGAAACGGACATCAACCGCAACGACCACCGTGTGATGGCCATCAAGTACGCCGTCCGCCGCGCCTGCGGAAGCCCGGCGCGCTGGTACGGTCTCGAGAACTCTGCCATCATCATCGAGTACGTGCCGTTGTTTGCCCGCATGCGCCCGGCCGTTAAGCTCGTGCGCACCCAGGTGCCGCTCGAGGTTCAGATTGAAGAGGCCGAGGAAATGGAAGTCGACATCTTCTCGGACGACCTGGTCAACGGCAACGAGGCCGGCAAGAGCATGAACGTCGATCCCACCGAGCTGCTCGAGAGCGTCGCCGATACGCCCGAGCAACAGCAACTCGACGGACTCGAGAGCACCCAGCTCAACGACGCCAACTTCTAGCGACGTCATAAATCAACGACAGCGGCCCTGCACCTCACGAGAGACGCAGGGCCGCTTTGCATTGCAGTAAAGCTAACGGCTACGAACGACGCGGCTCGGGAACCACGAGCCTATCGGGGCTTGCGCCCTCGGCATCCATCAGGCTCACGTAGCGAATCGACGGATCCCCATACATCGCGTAGTAATAATTGCCCGTGCGCGCGCTAAAGCATCCGGTGTAGATAGTCTTCTCGAACTTGCCATCGCCCATCCTGGACGCTCCCTCGATCATCACCACGCCCTCGAGCGAGCGGAACATGCGAACGACGTTTTCGGTCTCGCTCTCCTTTTGCGGATAATTGGCATTGAGGTACGCCGCCTTTACAAAACGGCTCGGCGAATAGCAGTCACCCGGAATACCGCGCATGCCGGCACCCGCGCCATAGGGCTTAAGCTCGGCGCCACGCCACGTCGCCGTTTGCGGAAAATCGCTTGTGGCGGTGATATAGGTGCGTAGGTTTTCCATATGCCACGGGAAGGTCGGCTGATTGGCAAGGGTGTCGACCGGATCGTCGTATACATGCAGGCCGTCAGCCATCATCTCGACCACGATGCTGCGCTGGCTGTCGCCGATAATCCAATGGAGCAGTGACACGCCCAGCCCCTCTCCGGCAGATTTGGCGACAATCACCGTGTCGCGCAGCGCGGCCTCGACCTCATCGACCGTCGAGAACGTCGCTGCCACCCACAGGGGAAACTCATAGGCCGCGATATTGGTCTTGCCGTCGACAGGGCCCTCGGCATACTCGGCATAGCCGGGAAAGTTGAGCCCCGCCACAGCCAGGCCCGCATCGTTGCCGCAATCGAAGAACATAGGGTAGTTCCTGTAATCGATGCACATACCGATCACCGCGTGCGCCGCTGTTGCGTCGTCGATAAACGAATACGGAATGTGAAACCCGCGCGGCATCACGCGAACCTGTTGGCCGTAGTCAAAGCTCCAGTCGAGATTGCGGCCCAGATACATGTGGCCAGAATTATCGGTAAATCGAATACTCGTACACATAGCGCCTCCTAGCTTTACGTTCTTGCTAATTTCATTGTTTCCAAACAAAAAGGCGCTAAACACAAAAGCCCGGACATGACAACAATGTCACGCCCGGGCTATTCAAACAGGATAAACTCAACCAAGTTAACCCCGCAGGTCGTCTAAGGGGTCAAAGTGCCGCAGATTGCCACGAAAGAGGAGCGAAGCGTACTTAAGGTACGCGAGCGACGATTGAGCGGCAAGGTGCGGTGCTTTGGTCCCCTTAGACCAACTTTCCAAGACAGTGATCGATCATATGCTGGATCATCTGTGCCTCAAAGCCCGCGTAGTCGCGGCGGCACTCCTTCATCTTGCCGTCGACAATCTGGTCAAAGGCAACCTTGCACTTGATATAGCGCGTGGACTTGGTGACCTCCTCGTGCGTCAGGCAGCTCTCCTCCATCTTGCTGGCACCCAGGCCAAACACCAGACGGGGGTTGTAGAGCACATGGGGCTCGCCGGCGTCGTCCAGATAGACGCAGACCTTCTTGGTGACGCCGATCTGGTTGGCGGCGAGGCAGCCGGCATCGTCGAGCGACTTGATGGTATCGATCAGGTCCTGTGCCACCGACTCGTCCTCGACGGTCGCGACCTCGCAACGCTGGGACAGAATAGCCTCGTCGTGGCAGAGCTCTTTAATCATACGTTCCTCCATAGGGGTCGTTGTAACTGCTTAAGTATACGGTACCCACACATTTTCATGCGAAAAATACCGTCCGTCTGCTACAAAGCGCCGAACATCAACATGCGAGGAACATCAACCTTTCAAAGGCGATATAGTAGTTGAGTTCGTGTCAATCGGCCTAAACTCGGGGCCGAACAAGGAAAGGGTATGCATGGACGAACTTTTTCACGTCAGTGAGCGCAAGTCCACAATCGGGACCGAACTTCGCGCTGGACTGACAACATTCCTGGCGATGGCCTACATCATCGCCGTCAACCCTGCGGTGCTCTCGGGCGCTGGCATCGATGCGGGAGCGCTCGCCTGCGCCACCTGCCTGGGCGCCGGCATCATGACCATCTGCATGGGCATCTTCGCCAACCGCCCGCTCGCCTGCGCGTCGGGCTTAGGCGTCAACGCGATGATTGCTGGAATCACCACCACCGTCTGCGGCGGTGACTGGCACGTGGCCATGAGCGTCATCTTCCTTGAGGGCGTCGTCATCTTGCTGCTCGTGCTTTGTGGCCTGCGCGAGGCCATCATGGACGCCATCCCGGTTGTCCTGCGTCACGCCATCTCGGTGGGTCTGGGCCTGTTCATCGCCATGATTGGCCTGTGCGATGCCGGCATTATCACCGCTGGCGCCGGTACACTCGTCGGTCTGGGCGACATCACCTCCCCCACCTTCATCGTCGGCATCATCTCCATCCTGGTGACAGTCGCCCTCGCCTGCCGCAACGTCCCCGGCTCGCTGCTCATCGGCATCGTCGTCGCCGTCATCGCCGGTATCCCCCTAGGTGTGACCCAGGCTCCGACCGGTATCATCGCCCCGCTCGACTTCTCGAGCATCGGTGGCCCCATCGCCGACGCCGGCGGCGTGCCTGCCATCGTCAAGGTCCTTACCGACCCCGCGCTCCTCGTCATCTCGTTCTCGTTGCTCATGAGTGACTTCTTCGACACCATGGGCACCGCGATGGCCGTGGCCAAGCAGGGCGAGTTCCTCACCGACGACGGCAACGTCGAGAATATCAAGGAGATTCTGATCGTCGACTCCGCCGCCGCCGCTGTGGGCGGTTTCATGGGCGTCTCCTCCATCACCACCTTCGTCGAGTCCACCTCTGGCGCTGCCGACGGTGGCCGCACGGGCCTCACCTCCGTCACCACCGGCGTGCTGTTCATTCTCGCCGCGTTCTTCTCCCCCATCGTCACCATCGTTTCCAGCGCCGCCACCTGCGGTGCTCTGGTCTACGTCGGCTACCTCATGATGAGCGAAGCCTCCGAGATCGACTGGTCCGACGTGTCGCAGGGTTTCCCGGCGTTCATGATTGTCGCCGGCGTGCCCTTCACCTACTCCATCTCTGCCGGCATTGGCCTGGGCTTCATCGCCTACGTGATCGTCGCGCTCTTTAAGGGCGAGGCCTCCAAGATCAAGCCGCTTATGTGGATCGCAGCCCTTGCCTTCCTCGTCTACTTCTTCGTGGCGTAACGGCATAGTCTGCTAAAACAGAACACCAAAGCGCGGAGTCGCATCGAGCGGCTCCGCGCTTTTCTTTTAAAGCCAGGCAACGCACAGACGCGCGATGTTTTGCTTCCCAAGTTTTGGACATTTTGCCCTCCAAACGGCACTACCGCCGGCTACATCCTGCAGATATGCTGGGCTTAATCGCATAGGCCCTATGAGGATGGGAGTAACCATGGCCGCCTTGTTCACGACCCCCAAGCGCAATGACAAAACCTCTGGAGCCCATTTTGTCGAGCCCGACGTGTGCCGTCGCACGCTGCTCGCACACGGCAGCTGGCGCCGCGTGACGCGCCGCATCGTCTGCGGCCTGGCCTGCGCGCTCACGGTGAGCTCGCTGCTCATGCCGAGCGTCTCGTTCGCGGCCGAGTGGGTCAACGTCGGCGGCACTCAGTACAACACTGCAGCAGGCGACGAGGCCGGTACCTGGTCGTGGGACGGCGCCGACGACTTGAAGCTCAACAACTATAACGGCGGCGAGATCCAGGCCGCAGGCAAGCTCAACGTGAATTACTCGGGAACCAACATCGTCACTGCCGAATGGATCGAAAGCATCAACGTTTCTCATGGCACTAACGAGAATGCCGAGCTCAATATCCAAGGCGACGAGGGCGGCACGCTCAGCGTGACATCTACTGAGGACGCTATCCTCACCACGGGTAATATCAACATCGACGGAGCCGGATCCGTCAACGCCACGAGCACTGGGTTTGATGCCATCAATGCCGGAGGTGATCTCGCTATCAAAGGTTCGGGCAACGTCAACGCCACGGGTGCATCGGATGGCATCAGGGCAAACGGCAATATCACGATTGACGACAGCGGAGCCGTCACCGCCAGGGCTACCAAGGACAAGGGTATTGGAGCCGACAAGAACCTCACCATCAAGGGTGGCGGGACGGTCGAGGCAAGCTCAGCCGATGGTGAGGCCCTTTGGAGCGGCGGCAATATCAACATCTCGGACGGCAGCCAGGTCAAGGCAAGCTCCGAGAAAGACGCTGCCGTCGAGGCCAAGGGCAGCCTCGCAGCCACAAACGCCTCCCTCAACGTAAACGGTGTTGAATATGGCGTCTATGCCCACAAGGGCATCACCCTCGATCATGCAAACGTGACGGTCCGTGCAAGTAAAGGCAGATACGGTGGCGCCAACGCCCTCTTCACCTACCAGGACGACATCGTCGTCAAGAACGGCTCCACCGTGGACGCGTTTGCGGAAGGCGAGGTTTCGGCTGCATTCTCCACCAGAAACGATCGACCCAACGAGAAGGGCGGCCACATCTACATCAGCGACTCCGTTGTCAAGGCCATAGCCCGCTATGTCGAGAACGGCGACGGCCCCATCCCCTACAGCGAAAACCAAGATGGCGAGACGAGGCGCGAACCCCAAGGCGAGAACATCGGCATCATCGCCCAGACCAGCGAGGGCGTCACACCCGCAGCCATTTCGATCATCCGCAGCAAGGTAACGGCCGAAGGAGATACAGCGGCAATCTTTGCCCGTGCCATGAGCGCTGACGGCAAGACAATCGGCACCATCAAGATTGAGAACGCCGCCATCCAGACGCCCGAAGGCGGCAAGGTCATTGACTATCGCAAGCTCCGTGACGGCATCTACGAGGCAGGCCAAGCCATCGGCACGGGCGACGCCACGGTCGACTCCCTCTATATCAAAGCAGTCGCCAAAAGTACGACCATCGCACCTCCCGAGGTAGCCAAGCCGGAAGACCCCAAGCCCGACGAGACCAAGCCCGCAGAAAGCAAGCCCGCGGAGTCCAAGCAGAACCCCAAGCCTGAGGGCTCAAAGCCGACCAAGGCCGTTGCGGCTTCAACCACGAAAGCCAAGACTACCGGCGTGCTCGCGGCAACCGGCGACACCTCGGGTGCGGCCATCGTGGCAACCGTCCTTGCGGGAACAGCCGCTATCGCCGCAGGCACCATGGCGAGCCGTAAGCGTTCTTAGACGCCTCTGCGCACATGGCAGCTCCCGCGAAGGCCCCGAGCCCCAGCACCGTTTAACAACGCCACCGCCGAGCTCCCCTCCGGCGGTGGCGTTTTCCATATGCGTCCGCAGGGGATGCACGAGATTGTCTTTGGTCTAGCCCAACCGGCATACGCTGGCGTGCGACAATTGGGGCTGCCGATATCACAACACTGAGAGAAGCCCGTCATGGAAGCGCATCAAAAGCAGATAACCGTTTATTCGAATCATACGGAAAGCGCGCCTGTCATCTACCTTCCTGTGGTCGTGGGCGACGGCAGCGAGGTTTATAAGTGTTGCCGAGAGCTCGACTGTCCGCCATTCGCCCTCGTCACCATTGGCGGGCTCGATTGGAATCGCGAGCTGAGCCCCTGGGCATGCGACGGGACCGTACGCGATGCCGAGCCTTTCGGCGGCCAAGCTGCCGATTTTCTTGATGAGCTGCTGAATCAGATAATCCCCCAGGTCGAGTCGTCGCTTCCTCAGCCGCCCACCTGGCGCGGCATTGCCGGCTACTCGCTCGCGGGCCTCTTCGCACTCTGGTCCCTCTGGCAAACCGACGCCTTTGACCGCGCCGCGAGCGCATCGGGGTCGCTATGGTTTCCCGACTTTGTCGACCGTGCCAGCACGGCCCCTTTTGCCGGCAGCCCGCAAGCCGTCTACCTGTCACTCGGCAAAAAGGAAACCAAGACGCCCAACCGCATGATGCGGCATGTACTCGACGACACACGCGCGATGGAAGCGTTGCTCGTCGAGCGCGGCATTCCAACAACGCTGGAGCTCAACCCCGGCAATCACTTTGCCCAAACCGACTTACGCATGGCCCGCGGCATCCACTGGATACTGACGCATTAAAAATGGTGCCCACACGCATATACGCATGGGCACCATATCTTGTTTTAGCTGAACGCAGCTGCTACTCAGCAGCCTCCTCAAGCTCGGAGACATCAAACTCAAAGTCGTTACCCGGCAGGATGGCGTTGAGCACGATGCCCACCAGTGAGCCCACGGCAATGCCGGACAGCGAAATGGTCACGCCGCCCAGCTCCAACACGATGGCGCCGGCGGTGCTGTACGCGATGCCGAGCGAAAGCACGAGCACCAGCGCGGCAACCAGCACGTTGCGGTTGTTCTGGAAATCGACCTGGTTCTCGATGAGGTTGCGGACGCCCACAGCGCTGATCATGCCGTAGAGCACGAGCGACACACCGCCGATAACGCATGCCGGCATGGCGGCGATGACCGCGGCGAACTTGGGGCAGAACGAAAGCACGATGGCGCAACACGCGGCAATTCGAATTACGCGCGGGTCGAACACGCGCGTCAGGGCGAGCACGCCGGTGTTCTCGCCATACGTAGTGTTGGCCGGAGCGCCAAAGAGCGAAGCCAGAATCGTGGCAAGGCCGTCGCCGAGCAGCGTGCGATGCAGACCGGGATCGGCAATGTAGTTGCGCTCGCAAGTCGAACCGATAGCAGAGATATCGCCGATATGCTCGATCATGGTCGCGAAGGCCAGCGGCATGATGGTGATGATGGCCGTCGTGGCAAGACCGTTATCGAACTGCGGCCCAAAGAGTGCAAACACGGTGTTGTCCCACACGATGGGCAGACCGACCCACGGAGCGGCGGCAACGCCCGAGAAATCAACCTCGCCGAGCGCAGCCGCAACGGCATAGCTCACCACAACGCCCAGCAAAATCGGCACGATCTTGACCATGCCACGGCCCCAGATGTTGCAGATGACGATAACGGCAACGCCAATGACAGCCACAAGCCAGTTGGTCTGGCAGTTAGCAATAGCGGAGCTCGCCAGGATCAGACCGATCGAAATGACGATGGGGCCAGTCACCACCGGCGGGAAGAAACGCATGACACGCTTGGCGCCAAAGGCGCGGAAGAGCGCCGCAAGCACCGGATAAAGCAGGCCGGCGCAAGCAACGCCCAGACAAGCGTAGGGCAAAAGCTCGGTCTCGCCGTTGGGCGCGATTGCGGCATAACCGGCAATAAAGGCAAACGATGAGCCCAAAAATGCCGGCACCTTACCGCACGACAGGAAGTGGAACAGCAGCGTGCCCAAACCGGCAAACAAAAGCGTTGCCGAAACCGAGAGACCGGTGAGCACGGGCACCAGCACGGTGGCGCCAAACATGGCAAACAGGTGCTGCAGACCGAGCAAAAACATGCGCGGGCGGCCGAGCGACGATGCGTCGTAGATGGCATCGCTGGCGGCGGGCGTCGAGGACTGGGACATGAGAGTCCTTTCAAAATGGAAGGGCGCTCGAGCATAGCGGATTACCTGCCCGAACGATACGATCCGAACCATTGTACGCGATGCGCCATGTCTCGCACGCGCCGTCACCTGCGAACGTTACCGCTATTTCCAAACGCGCTCGGCAATACGCTTGACCAGCGCGATCTTTGCCCATTGCTCGTCCTCGGTCAGCTTGTTGCCAATCTCGCAGCTGGCAAAGCCGCACTGCGGAGACAGATACAGGTTCTCGAGCGGAACATACTTTGCAGCCTCGTGAATACGCTCGACGATGGCATCCTCGTCCTCAAGCTCAGCGGCCTTGGTGGTCACCAGGCCCAACACGACCTTCTTGCCAGGGGCAACGTACCTCAACGGCTCAAAACCGCCGGCGCGCGGCGTATCGAACTCCAGGTAAAATGCGTCAACATCCTCGTTTGCGAACAGGTATGGCGCGATGGGGTCATAGCCACCCTCGAAGGCATAGGTAGAGTGGTAGTTACCGCGGCACACATGCGTGTTAATGACCAGGTCGTCGGGCTTGCCCTCGATAGCGGCGTTGTTGAGCGCCACGCCCAGCTCACTCACCTTTTGCAGATCAACCGGGCTCATGCCGGTCTTGGACACAAAGTCGGTATCGCAATAGATGCCCCAGGTGCAGTCATCAAACTGGATGTTGCGGCAGCCTGCAGCGTACAGGTCGGCGATCACCGTACGATAAGCGGCTGCGATGGCGTCGGCAAGTTCCTCATCGGTCTTATAGACAGCGCGCAGGCTCTCCTGCTGGCCATCGCAGCGGTCGAGCGTGACCTCAGAGAACGTCTGGATCGGCGCCGGGATGGTCTGGCGTGCAACGTGGTCCTCGCCCTCAAGTGCCTTGACAAACTTAAAGTGCTCGACGAAGGGGTGGTTCTCGCCGCTGATGGAGCCAGTCACCACGGCGGTATCGGCCGTGGTCTCCTCGTCGTGGAACATATATCCCGTACGCGAGGTGCGACGCTCGACGCCGTTCAGCCCCCACATAAAATCGAGGTGCCAGTAGCTGCGGCGAAACTCGCCATCGGTGATGACCTGCAGGCCGGCGGCCTTCTGCTTTGCCACCAAATCGCGAATAGCATCGTCCTCGACGGCCTTAAGGCCGGAAGCGTCAAGTTTACCCGCGACATAGGCGGCACGGGCATCCTTTACAGCCTGCGGACGAAGAAAACTGCCGACGATATCGGCGCGAAACGGCGCGTTCGGTTGAATCGAAGTGCTCATAGATATCTCCCTTTGCATTGGTTGCTTTACTGGGACAGAGTATGAGCGCTCATATGGCCATCGTAAAATATATGTTTATAACAGTTTTATATAGATGCTTCCTATATCAGTCTGGACTGTCATAAAGAGACTTGAACCGTGCGGAGCACAGCAGCCTAGATATGCTGACGAATCGCGTCGATATAGGCCCGACCGTAGCGCGTGAGCGTCGTGTTCTTGCGCGTAATAATGCCGATCTCCATGTACTCGTCCACGTCGAGCGGAATCGAGATAATGCCGGGGCCGTTGAGCTCGTGGCTGATCACGCCCGAGCATACCGTGTAGCCGTTGAGGCCCATGGCCAAATTGAACAGCGTCGCACGGTCACGCACGCGGATATTCTTGCGACGCTCAAAGGTCGAGGTCAGCTCCTCGGAATAATAAAACGAGTTATAGCTGCCCTGCTCGTAGGACAGGAACGGGTAGTCTTCCAGATCCTCGAGCGTCACGCTGGGGCGGCCCGCCAGCGGATGGTCGGCGCAGACGAAGACATGCGGCGTGGCGCAGAAGAGCCCTTCGAACACGAGCTCGTTGGCCACCAGCATGCGCTCGATGACCTCGCGATTGTGCTCCGACAGATACAGGATGCCCAGCTCGCTTTTCATATGCGCGACATCCTCGATAATCTCGTGGGTCTGCTCCTCGCGCAGGGTAAAGTCGTAGCGCGCGGCATCGAACTCGCGGATCACATCGACAAACGCATTAACGGCAAAGGAATAATGCTGGCAGCTCACACTAAAGTGCGGCACCTGCTCGGACGTACCTTTGTACTTGCCCTCGAGCAGGTCGGCCTGGTCGAGCACCTGGCGCGCGTACCCCAAGAAGGTCTCGCCTTCCTCGGACACAATGACACCCTTGTTGGTGCGCTCAAAGATATGCACACCCATCTCGTTTTCGAGATCGCGGATCGACGCGGTAATCGAAGGCTGCGACACAAAGAGCCGGCGCGAGGCCTCGGTGATGCTGCCGCATTCGGCAACTTTGACGACATATCTGAGTTGCTGGAGCTTCATGGCGCCCTCCCTAGACGTTCGTGACGTCAAAACCCGCCGTGTCCATTTGGCTCATAAACGACGGCATCTCCCCCGTCGCGGCGCAGGCGGCAATCTGATGCAGAGCCCCGGCAACCGCATCATCTGCCGCAGCGCCAATATGCCAGCGTGCGGCAGCCGTGACGGCCTCGTTGGCATTGGCGACTGCAACGGAGTTAGGAACGGCATCGATCATGGGCAAATCGTTATCGGAATCGCCAAATACGGCCACCTCGTCGGGCGTCAGGCCCAAAGCGCGCGCCAGCTCCAGCGCAGCGCAGCCCTTGTCCCAGCCGGTCGGAAGAACGTCGAACAGGCGCACGCGGTTGTTGGGAAACACGAGTGAGAGCTCCGGCACCTCAGCGGCAACACGCTCGCGCAGCTCGGCGAGCTCCTCGCGCGAACGGGCACTCCAGATATTCGCCTTGTATACCGGGGCATCGTCAACGACAGGACGACAGGGAGCCTCTTCGCCCTTGAGCCACGCGTTGCCGCCTGACTTCATGGCGCGACGCACACGCTCGGGATCGCTCGTCACGCAGTGGGCATCGTTATTCCAAAAGTCATCACCCAGACGGTAGACCTTCAAATACGTATCGTCGGTCTCCTGTTCAAAATAATCGGCTAAGCGCATAAGGACATCGTTATCGATTGCGCGCGAAGCGACTACTTCGCCATCGACAAACATCACCTGGCCGTTGCAAAACGCACCGGTCGAGAAGCACTCGGAGCGATTGCGGAACATCCAGCCCATCGCGGACGGCTGACGACCCGAAACCGGCCCAAAGTGCAAACCCGCCGCCTGCATGGCATGAATACCCTCAATGGCGTAGTCGCTGGCGCCGTCATGCCCGGCTGGAATCAGTGTATCGTCCATATCGGTCAGCACAAGTTTAATCATAAGGCCCCCATTCGTATCGGTCCTACCTATTGTAACGACCTGCCAAAATAAACCTGTCCCTTTTTGGCAGGTGCGCTAGTATAGGGAACAACAGATTCGATGCGGGAGTGCCGGCGGTGCAAACCACAAGGCTGAGAGGGCAATGGGCCCAATCCTTTGAACCTGTCAGTTAATGCTGGCGTAGGGAGCATGCCGCCTTTACAGGGGCGCTGTCTATGCACAGCGCCCCTTTTCTATGCCAAGGAGGCATGTGCAGTGATTGATTCGGAACAGCTTAAGCAACATATGGTCAAGGCCGTGGAGGAGATTCGCGCTACCAATCCGATGGCCGGTTCCATCACCAACACGGTGACGATCGACTTTGTCGCCAACGCGCAGCTCGCCGTGGGCGGATCGGCCGCCATGGTCTATCTGCCCGACGAGGGCGAGGCACTCGTTGCCGGCGGCGGCGCCATCTATCTCAACATGGGCACGCTCTTCCCCATTTACGAGCAAACGATTCCCCGCGCGGCCAAGGCGGCACACGACGCCGGTAAGCCCTGGGTGCTCGATCCGGTGGGCCTGGGTATCGGTAGCCTGCGCACCCAGCTGGTCAACGAGCTCAAGCAGTACAAGCCCGCCATCGTGCGCGGCAACGCCTCCGAGATTATCGCGCTCGCCGGCCTGTGGGGTCTTGAGGGCGAGGCGGCCGATCTGAGCCGCGTGCGCGGTGTCGATACCACCGACACGGTCGACGCCGCCCGCGCCGCCGCCGTGGCGCTCGCCCGCTACACCGGCGGCGCCGTGGTCGTCTCGGGCGAAGTCGACCTGATCACCGACGGCACGACGGTGGCCAAGTCTCACGGCGGCAGCCCGCTCATGTCCAAGATCACCGGCTGCGGCTGCTCGCAGGGCGGCGTGCTGGCCGTGTACGCCTGCGCCGCCGACCCGTTTACGGCAGCCGTCTGCGGCACCGCCGTCTACAACGTGGCCGGCACGCGTGCCGCCGCTGTCGCCGACGCCCCGGCAAGCTTTAAGGTCGCCTTTATCGACGAGCTCTACCGCGCAACCGCCCAAGACATCGCCGATAACCGACTCGAGCTCGAGGAGGCATAGGCCATGTCCGAGCCCGCAACCAATGCCGGCATGAACACGCTCGTCGCCGTGGCCATCGCCCCGTGCGGCACCGGCGATGAGCTATCCGCCGAGGTCGCCGAGGTCGTGCGTGTCATTCGCGAGAGCGGCCTGCCCAACCGCACCACCTCCATGTTCACCGAGATCGAGGGCGACTGGGACGAGGTCATGCAGGTCGTGCGCGACGCAACCTTTGTGTTGGCGAGCAAGGGCATCCGCACCGAAGTCGTGCTCAAAGCCGATATTCGACCCGGATTTACCGACACCATGACCGGCAAGCTCGAACGCATGGAAGCGCAGATCAAAAAGCAGGAGGAAGCACGATGAGCATCCGCGACAACCTTGATATCTCGGCCTATCTGGTACTCGGCCCCGAAAACACGCTCGGGCGTCCCGTGGGCGATGTGGTGGCCCAGGCGCTCGACGCCGGCTTTACCTGCATCCAGGTGCGCTCCAAGGTGGCAAGCGCCCGCGAGATCATTGCGCTGACGGGCGACGCCGCGCAGGCAATCGCACAGGCCGGCAAAACCGGTCAGGTTGCCCTGCTGATCGACGACCGCCTGGACTGCGTACTCGCCGCGCGCGAGCAGGGTATTGCTGTCGACGGCGTGCACGTGGGCCAGAGCGATATTCCCGTCGAGGTCTGCCGCAAGCTTCTGGGCCCCGATGCCATCGTGGGCCTTTCGGCCCGCTGCGAGGAGATGCTCGAGTACGTCAAGACCGCCGACATGAGCCTAGTCGACTACCTGGGCATCGGCCCGCTCCACGAGACCGAAACCAAGCGCGACTGCGGACGCGCGGCCGACGGCTCTATCATCACCAAGAGCTTTGAGGACCTGGCCGCCCTCCACGCGGCAAGCCCCGTGCCCATCGTGGTGGGCGGCGGCGTCAAGACAGCCGACTTGCCGCAGCTCAAGGCCACCGGCGTCAACGGCTTCTTTGTGGTGAGCGCCGTCTGCAGCGCCGATGACCCCTACGCCGCCGCCAAGGAGCTCGTCGACACCTGGCAGCAGGCATAGGCATAGGCCGAGTAGCTGGTTCGCAGCCTCATATCTTCAGCAATGGAAAGCGCATCCCAGTTTGGACCCTCCATTCCGGGATGCGCTTTCCGCCGAGATGGCGGCAGCAGCCTCTACCCTGCCAGATATGCCTCCAGTGCCGGCAAGGTCGCCTCCGCATCGCGGCGACCAATCTGGTAGATGCGTTCAAGTTCATCCGGTTCGCGGCACAGCGACGGCACCTTCACCGATTCGCTCGGCCGTACCACAAAGATCTCGCCGGCAGCCTCGCGACGTGCCAGGTCATCGATCGTGGCATTGTAGACCTCATGCCGGTGCTCAAGCGCTGCGACAAACTCCGGATAGTGACGGAACACGCGCCGTAGCATGGGCATCACGCTGTTGGGCTGCTTCACAAAGCCCGCCGGCTGCGTCAGCACCACGATGTTACGGTCATACCCCTGCGCAAACAGCCATGCGCTGGGAATAGAGTCAGCCACGCCACCATCCAGATACTTATGCCCGTCAATAGCAACGGGACGCGTCGCCACAGGAATAGCAGACGACGCCCGGATCCACTCGATATCGCGCTCATCGCCATACGGCAGGTCGTGATAGACGGCCTTGCCCGTCTCGATATCGGTACACACGCACGTAAATCGCATGGGGCAGGCGCGGTACGCCTCCAAGTCGATGGGATCGCGCTCGATAGGCACCTCGTGATAGGCAAAATCGGCATTGAACATATCGCCGGTCCGCAGCCAGCTTGCTACACCCGCATAGCGCTTGTCGGCACAATAGGCCTTGTTATAGCGAATGGCGCGGCCGATCTGGCGCGATTTAAAGTTGTAGCCAAACGCCGCGCCCGCCGAGACACCCACCATATGGTCGCAAGTTAAGCCGTGCTCCATCCATACGTCGAGCACGCCCGCCGTATACATACCGCGGTAGCCGCCTCCCTCGAGCGCGAGCCCCACCGTGTGTGATGTCTCCGGCTGTGTCATGCAACCATCTCCGTTCCCATGCTTTTGAACTCAACAAGTATATCTGTCAACGTATGCCGTCAAAAACGTGTTTATAAGCATTTATCAAACGTTTCCCAATGCATTCCCCATGCCGTACCGCAATGCCCCTAGATGGCCTTAGGCATGAACGCCCTTAAGAACGTTACGGGATAAACATCGCCCGCACCATGCCAACGTCATCGCACACAACGTGAGATAATTCTCAGCAGAATTCACCGATAGCAGAGGGAGTTTGTGATGAAGGTTCTTTTAGTCAACGGTAGCCCCAAGGCAAACGGCAACACCGCTCGCGCGCTTGCCGAAGTCGCCGAGCAATTGCATGCCGAGGGTATCGATACCGAGGTGTTTCAGCTGGGCGCCAAGCCCATTCGCGATTGCATCGGTTGCGGCCAGTGTGGCAAGCTCGATTGCCGCTGCACCTTTGACGACGACGTGGTCAACGAGCTCATCGCTGCAGCCGAGCAGGCAGATGGCTTTGTCTTTGGCTCGCCTGTCTACTACGCGCACCCCAGCGGCCGCATTCTCTCGGCACTCGATCGCGCATTCTATGCAGGCGGACATGCCTTTGAGCACAAACCCGGCGCCGCTGTCGCCGTCGCCCGCCGCGGCGGCACGTCGACCACGTTCGATGTGCTCAACAAGTACTTCACCATTAAGCAAATGCCCGTGGTTGCTTCCACCTACTGGAATAACGTGTTTGGCCGCGTGCCCGGCGACGCCGATGGGGATGCCGAGGGCCTTGCCACCATGCGAAACATCGGCAAAAACATGGCCTGGCTCCTGCGCTGCATCGAGGCAGGACAGGCCGCCGGCATCAACGCACCCGAGGCAGATCGAGCAACGACCAACTTCATTCGATAGAGCAGCGGGACCATGAATATTCAAATCTTCGGGACTAAGAAGTCCTTCGACACCAAGAAGGCCCAGCGCTATTTTAAGGAGCGCCGCATTAAGGTGCAGTTTATCGACCTTAAGGAAAAGGAGATGAGCAAGGGCGAGCTCACGAGCGTGATGCAAGCGGTCGGCGGCATCGACAAGCTGCTCAACCCCAAAGCCAAGGACGAGGAAACGCTCGCGCTCATCCAGCACCTTACCCCCAGTCAGCGCTTCGACAAGCTGCTCGAGAACCAGCAGGTCTTGGCCGAACCCATCGTGCGCAACGGCAAAAAGGCCACCGTCGGTTATTGCCCCGATGTATGGGGAGCCTGGGAGTAGCTTGTGTTATTTGCCGGCGCGTGGGTATAAGAGCAGGCGTTTGGCATAAGATTCAACTGTAAGCCATGTCTAACAAAGGAGGGCACATGCCCAACAAACCCGTGAAGATCATCATGCTTACCGGATACCTCGGTGCCGGCAAGACCACGCTGCTCAACCACATCCTCGCTAACGACGGCGGTATCCGCGCCGCCGTGATCGTCAACGATATCGGCGAGATCAATGTGGACGCCAGCCTTATCGCCGACGGCGGCCTTTCCGAGACCGACGACCTCATCCCACTCACCAACGGCTGCATCTGCTGCACGCTTTCGGATGACCTGGCCAACCAGCTGCAGGGCATCGCCGATTCGGGCAACTTCGATTACATCATCATCGAGGCATCGGGTATTTGCGAGCCCATCCCCATCGCTTACACCATCTCGAGCTTCTGCGACGAGGCCAAGGTGGGCGGCGAGCCCAAGCTCGCGCTCGACAACATCGTGGCCGTGGTCGACTGCGCCCGCATGTACGACGAGTTCAACGGCGGTCGCGACCTGCTGGCAGAGGATATCGACGAGGACGACATCGAGAGCCTGCTCATCCAGCAGATCGAGTTTTGCTCCACGTTGATCCTCAACAAGACCGATACCGTGAGCCCTGAGCAGATCGCCGAGCTCAAGGCTATCGTGCGCAGCCTGCAGAAGGACGCCGTGATCGTCGAGGCCCAAAACGGTGAGGTCCCCATGGAGGAGCTGCTCGATACTGACCGCTTCGACTTTATGCGCGCCTACAACTCCGCCGCCTGGATCGAGGCCATGGAGCATCCCGAGGAGCACGACGACCCCGAGGTGCTCGAGTACGACATCGAGACCTTTGTATACTCGCGCCGCAAGCCGTTTGACCTGCAGAAGTTCACCGATTTTGTTGAGCAGGAGTGGCCCGACGAGGTCATTCGCGTCAAGGGTCCGTTGTGGCAGACCGGCGATCCGAACATGTGCTACATGTTTGAGCAGGCTGGCCACCAGATGCGCCTGATGGAGAACGGCCTGTTTGTCGACTCGGCGCCCGAGGGCGAGAAGCAGAAGATCATCGACGAGAACCCCGAGATCATGCAGATTTGGGACGACGAGACGGGCGACCGCATGACGAGCCTGTGCATCATCGGCCGTCACATGGACAAGGACGCGCTCATCGCTTCCCTCGATGCCTGCCTGACCGACTGGCACCGCGCCTAGGTTTATCCAAGCGGGCATTTTTCTGTCTACGTAACCGCCAAACCACCACGAAGGTTAACTTCGTGGTGGTTTTTCGTTCTGAGCCAAGGAGATTCATGTTCAACATTGTGCTGTATGCGCCCGAGATTCCGGCCAATACGGGCAATATCGGCCGCACCTGCGTGGTCACCGGCGCCCGCCTGCATCTGGTGGAGCCGCTGGGGTTTTCGCTCGACGACAAGACGGTACGTCGCGCCGGTCTGGGCTACTGGCAAAACTTGGACGTGACGACCTATGCCGGCTGGGAGGATTTCCTTGCGCGCAACGATCTCTCCCCCGCCGATGGTCGCCTGCATCTGCTGACCAAAAAGGCACGCCGCACCTATGCGCAGAGTACCTACCGCGATGGCGACTACTTGGTCTTTGGCAGCGAGAGCTCGGGCATTCCCGAGCCACTGCTCGCCGCGGCGCCCGCGCGCTGCGAGCGCATCCCGATGCTGCGCGATTGCGACTCGCTCGATAACGCCGAGGCTTGGGAAGCTCACGAGGAATCGCTGGGGCATACCGAGGACGGCCACGAGGCCATCCTTCAACAAGACATCTGCGGCAACTTCGTCAACCCGGACGACTACCGCATCAGCGCACTCAACCTCTCCAACAGCGCCGCCATCGTCCTCTACGAAGCCCTGCGCCAGGCAGGCTTTCCGGGAATGTGACAAAGGAACTATCCCTTTGTCACATTCAAGCGCCACGCCGATGGCACACATGCCTAATTGATGCTCTAGATAAAGAGCCCTCACTTTTAATCAGAATTAACTAAAGTAAAATGAAGTTAAACGGCGGTGTGAAAGGAGAGCCTTGTGGAATATCTCGAGAACCCGTTTACCCCCAGTTTTGGCGAGGTTCCTGCCCATCTCGCTGGCAGACAACAGATTATTCGGGATCTGGACCGTGCCTTCTTGAGCCAGCGCAGGCGCCCAGAATTGACCTCGATCTTCTCAGGCGCGCGTGGAACCGGTAAAACCGCTCTCATGTCGTCGCTCGCGACAAGGGCGGAATCCCACGGCTGGATTGCCGTAAAGACGACCGCGCTCCCGGGAATGCTTGAGGAAATCGAGTTCGGGGCGAAACGTGCTGCCGGCCATCTTATCGACCCGTCTAAGAACTTCGAAGTCACCGGCCTCGGAATTGCACCGCTCGGCAGCATCGAGGTCAATCGCGTTCACGATGCCTCAACCTGGCGTTATCGCATGAGCGACATCATCGACCAGCTCAACGAGGCAGGCACCGGTCTGCTCGTCACGGTTGACGAGGTGGACCCGACACTCGACGAAATGATTCAGCTCGCAGCGACGTATCAGCACTTTGTGACCGATGGGAAACGCGTCGCCCTGCTCATGGCGGGACTTCCCAACAACGTCTCGACGTTGCTGAACCACAAGACGGTCTCGTTCCTTCGCCGCGCCCAACAATATCATCTGGGTCGCATTGCCGACTATGACGTACGCGAGGCCTTGATTCGCACAATCCAGGAAAACGATCGCCTGGCAGATGCTGAGGGAATCGATAGAGCCGTTCGCTCGATCTCTGGTTTTCCCTTCCTATTGCAACTCGTAGGCTACCGTGCCTGGGATCTCACAAGCGATTCGAAGGAAATCTCGTCACGCGACTTTGACCTGGGAATCAAAATCGCGCGCGACGAGATGGACGACCGAATCCTCGCGGCAACCTATCGGGAACTCACTGCAGAGGACAAGCGATTCCTCATCGCCATGCTCGATGACGAGGAAGAGTCCACCACCGCCGACCTTGTCGAGCGCCTTAAGCGTTCGCCGCAGCAGGTCTCCCGCTACCGACGCCGAATGATAGATGCCGGCATCATCGGGGAACGAGGACGAGGGCTCGTCGCATTTGAATTGCCATTCTTCCGCGACTATCTCGCGGCTCAATGCGTGAAATAGGCATCAATGAGGCAAAGGGGCTGTCCCTTTGCCTCATTGTCTATAGGTAGCGGCCGGTGATGCTTGCGGAGCAGGCCACGATGTCGCCCGGCGTACCGGCGCAGACGATTTGCCCGCCCGCGTCGCCACCGCCCGGGCCCATGTCGATCACGTAATCGGCGTTACGGATAAGGTCGAGATCGTGTTCGATCACGATAACCGTGGCGCCCTTGGCAACGAGGCCGTCAAACACGTTCAGCAACACCTGAACATCGAGCGGATGCAGGCCAATCGTGGGTTCGTCGAACACGAATACGGCATCATCCTGCACGCGGCCCATCTCGCTCGCGAGCTTAAGGCGCTGTGCCTCGCCGCCCGAAAGCGCCGGCGTGGGCTCACCGAGCGTGAGATAGCCCAAGCCCAAGTCGTGCAAGGTCTGCAAGCGCGCCTGAACCTTCTTGAGCCCCAGTGTGGCGTCGATGGCCTCGTCCACACTCATGTCCATGAGCTGCGGCAACGTAAGGAGACTCCCGTCCTTGCCCTCGCGATGGATATGCGAAGCCGCGTCTGCATAACGTGAGCCGCGACATGCCGGGCAGACGATCTCGACGTCGGGCAAAAACTGCACGTCGAGTGATATCGAGCCCGTGCCATCGCACGTAGGGCAGCGCAAGGCGCCGGTGTTGTAGCTAAAGGCACCCGCCTTGTAGCCGGCTGCCTTGGCCTCGGACGTACGGGCGAAGGCGCGACGCAGCTCGTCATGAATGTCGGCATAAGTCGCCACTGTCGAGCGCACGTTGGCGCCGATAGGCGTAGCGTCAATCAGGTTTGCGCGGGCAATGCCTTCGGCATCGACCCAGCGCACATGTTTTGGCAGGCGCTCGCCGGCTGCCTGCGCCTTAAGCGCCGGGATGAGCGTCTCGAGCACCAACGTCGTCTTGCCCGAACCCGAAACGCCCGTAACCGCAACAAGGCGGCCGCGCGGGATATCAACTTCGAGCGGCTTAACGGTATGGATGGCATCGGTTGCCATGCGAATATGCCCCTGGTCGAACATTTCCTCGTCAGTCACCTGCGGACGCAGGCGCTTGGACTCTGCGCGCAAAAACGGGGCGATGCGGCTGCCCTGCGATTGTTCGACCTCGTCCACCGTACCTGCAGCGATCACTTTACCGCCGCCCGCTCCGGCAACGGGGCCCATCTCGACCAGATAGTCGGCTTCCGCCAGTACGCGCGTGTCGTGGTCGACAGCAACCACGGTGTTGCCGTCATCCACCAGATCGCGCATCACGCCCACCAAGCCGTCGACATTGGCAGGATGCAAGCCAATCGAGGGCTCGTCCAGCACATAGAGTACGCCCGTCGATCGGTTGCGCACCACGCGGGCGAGTTGCACGCGCTGGCGCTCACCCGTGGAAAGCGTGGCACCGGCGCGATCGAGCGAAAGATAATCGAGGCCCAAATCGACCAGGCGACGGGCCGCACCCAAAAACGAATCGCAGATATCCGTCGCCATGGGCCGCATCTCGGGCGGCAAGGATGCGGGCACCCCGCGCACCCACTCAATCGCCTCGCCCAGCGTCATGGCCGCGGCCTGCGCCAGATTGATACCGCGCACTTGGGGCTGGCGCGCAGCCTCGGAAAGACGCGTGCCACCACAGTCGCGGCATGGCCCCTCGCGCAAAAAGCGCGCAACGCGTTTGAGCCCCTTATCGTCCTTAACCTTGGCGAGCGCATTCTCGACGGTATAGACGGCGTTGTAATAGGTAAAGTCGAGCGGCGTGGCGCCCTCGCCGTTTTTTGGAACGTAGAGAATGTGCTTTTTAACCGCCGGACCATGAAACACGATGTCGCGCTCTTGAGGCGTGAGCTGGTTAAACGGCACGTCGGTGCGCACGCCCATCTCGCCAGCCACCTGCTTCATCAGATCCCACATGAGCGTGCCCCAGGGAAGCACTGCGCCCTCGTTGATAGTCTTTGACTCGTCGGGCACCAGGCTCGCTTCGTCCACCTCGCGCATAACGCCGGTGCCGCCGCAGGTAGGACACGCGCCGCCGCTGTTAAAGGCAAGGTCCTCGGCACTCGGCGCGTAGAACGCGCGGCCGCATGTCGGACACGTGAGCGACAGGCCAGCGGCAACGTTAAGGCTCGGCTCCACGCGCGCCCCGCAGTGCGGGCACACGTGATGGGCGCAACGGCTAAAGAGCAGACGCAGGCTGTTGTTGAGCTCGGTCATGGTGCCAAAGGTGGAGCGCACACCCGGCACGCTCGGACGCTGATGCAGCGCGAGCGCCGCCGGCACGTGCAGTACCTCGTCCACCTGGGCGTGTTCGGCCTGCGTCAGGCGACGTCGAGTATAGGTGCTAAGTGCTTCCAAGTAGCGACGCGAGCCCTCGGCATAAAGAACCCCCAGTGCCAGCGAACTCTTGCCCGAACCCGACACGCCGGCAATACCCACGAGCTTTCCCAGCGGGATATCAATATCGATGTCCTTAAGATTATGGACACGCGCGCCACGCACCTCGATAGCCTGCGGGCTCATCTTCTGTTCCGTCACCTTTATCACCCTACTCATGCCATAAAACTCGATCGCGAATGTACGCGCCCAGCATGGGCACGGTAAACCGGACGAGGCCGTATCCGGCAGCCTCGATGACGCGCTCGCGAATCAGGCTTACGCGATATTTACTCGCCCAGCTCTGGGTGCGATCGCAGCGCTCAATGATATCCGCCATGCGTGTCGGCTTGCCCTCGTCAGCAGCCATGGCCTCGATAAAGAGGCGTTGTGGACTGCGCAGCCCGTAATACAAGGGAGCGTCCACTGCTTCATAGAACTCGGAGATGGCATCCGCGTGCCCAGCCTCGACATCGCACACTTCAATGACCTGCGAGCCACGCCGGACAGCAGCCCGCCACATGTAATATCCCACCAGCTGAACCATATAGGGATGCCCCATGCTCTTGCGTGCCGCAAGGTCCGCCGTCTCCGCGTCAACGTAAAGACCAGCGTCTTTGACCGTCTGGATATACGAATCGCGCACCTTGGGCAAAGATATCGCCCCCAGTGTACGCTGCTGGGCACGTCGCAAAAACGTCACGCTCGGCTCTTCGAGCAGATCGTCAACCATACTGGGTAAGCCGGCGAACACCAGCGCAAGACCGCGCTGGTCGCTATCGGGCAAGCCCGTGGCATCCTGGTCTCCGAGCACCTGCTGATAGAGAACGGCAAGAGCCGCCAGCTCCTCGATAGACGCAGATTGAGCCTCGTCAATCGCAAACAGTATGCCCTTGCCTGGACCGAGCTTCTTGAGACGCTCGTTGACCAGCCCTCGCAACGTCTCGCCCTTTGCTCGCGCCGCCTCGACTGACATCCGCCCAAACGACGGACCGAACTCCATTGACGTCACAACGGGTTTATTCGAGCGAAGCGCGTCGGCCAAGCGGTCGCATAAGCCAAGCGACGCGGAATCGGAGACAACCGCCCATCCGCGCTCACTAGCCAAACGCTGCAGCTCCCGCAGGAGAACCGTTTTGCCGCAGCCGCGGTTTCCCGTAATGAGCATGAGCCTGCCCGGCGCTCCGGCGCCGTTATCGAGCCCTTCCTCGAAATCTTCGATGACCGACTCGCGACCGATGAGTATCGGAGGCCGCTTGCCTGCCGTTGGCTTAAAGGGATTCGGATTCATGTCGGCCTCCTCGGATTGGCAAACCCTGGTAATAGTTATACCAACTTATACCGAGTTATACCAATAGCATGTGACAAAGGGGTTGTCCCTTTGTCACATGTGGCCGAAAAACTCCGCGTCTGCTGCACGCCAGGGGCGGAAGGTGGCGGGATCGACCTTTACGTGTGCCGCGGCGGGTACGTCGTACCATTTGACCGTGTAACCGGCGCCGTGAGAGCAAAAGACCGAGTCGGGCGTGTTGGGCAGATCGGCCTCGGGCTCATAGGCGGCCGCCTCTATAACGCGCTCGGCATCATGACAGGCCGCATAACCGGCGAACTCCAGGTACAGATGCCCGCGACCGCTCGTGTAGGCAGCCACCTCCAGCGCGTAATCCTGCACCTCGGATGCCGGCACGCGACCCACAAGCTTCGCCCGGTCTCCCGCCATCGCCGGTGGCTCGTACTCGGCACCCATGCGCGTGGCATCCGAGAGCGCCCGGCCCACGCACTCCCCCGGCACCTCAACCTCAAAGTGGTACCACGGCTCCAACAGCACCGCCGCGCCAGCCTCACGCGCCTGCATGAGCCCCTGACGAATCGCGCGGTACGTGGCCTGGCGAAAATCGCCGCCCTCGGTGTGTTTGGCATGCGCACGGCCGCCCGTGAGCGTAATGCGCACATCGGTGATGGGCGAGCCGGTCAGCACGCCCAGGTGATCGCGCTCCATGGCGTTGGTGAGTGCCAGACGCTGCCAGTTAAGATCGAGCTCGTCGGTCGAGGTCACGGTGCCAAACTGCACGCCCGAACCCGCCGGCAACGGCTCCAGACGCAGATGCACCTCGGCATAGTGGCGCAGTGGCTCAAAGTGGCCCACGCCCTCGACCGGCTGCGAAATGGTCTCCTTATAGAGAATGCCGCCGGGCTCAAACGCAATCGAAAGACCGAAGCGATCGGCCAGCACCCGCTGCACGACCTCGAGCTGCACAGCGCCCATCAACTGCAAGTGAATCTGCTCGAGATGCGTATTCCAGCTTACGCCGAGCATGGGATCTTCGTCCGCCAGCTCAGTCAACGCCTTGAACACCGCATGGACGTCGTATTCGCCCGGCAGCACCGTATAGGTGAGGACCGGAGCGATGACGGGCGCATCGCCCGCGGGCTCCGCGCCCAGGGCGTCCCCCGGGCGAACGTGCGCAAGACCCGTCACGGCACAAATACCGCCAGCAGCAACTTCTTGGGCAAGCTCATACTTTTCGCCGTTATAGATGCGTACCTGATCGACCTTCTGTTCCCACGCCTCGGCACCGGAACGTCCGTCAATCATCTGCTTGGCATGCAGCGTGCCGCCGGTCACTTTAACCCATGCCAAGCGCTCGCCGCGATCTCCGCGGCTCACGCGGTAGACGCGCGCGGCAAACTCCGGGCGCCATGCCTGTTCGCGCATCAGCGCACATATGCCATCCAGCAGCTCGTCCACGCCTTGGTCCTTGAGCGCCGAGCCGGCAAAGCAGGGGAAAAGCTTGCGCTCGGCAACCATGCGCGACAGCGTTGCGACAGAAAGCTCGCCCGCTTCAAGAAACTCCTCGAGCGCCGCCTCGTCCAACGCAGCAGCGTCCTCCTGAACGGCACCGCCCGCCAACAGTTCGCTGGCATCCAGGCAGCCTTCGGAAAGACGCTGCCCGAGCTGCGCCAGCAGTGCATCGCGACCAGGGTTCTCAAGATCGATCTTGTTGATAAAGATGAACGTCGGAATGTCATAGCGCGCAAGCAGGCGCCACAGGGTTTCGGTATGCCCCTGCACGCCATCGTTGGCACCCACAACCAAAATCGCGTAGTCCAGGGCGCGCAACGTGCGCTCCGCCTCGGCAGAAAAATCGACATGCCCCGGTGCATCCACGAGCATGACGTGGGTATCGCCGTGGTCGAGTACGGCCTGCGACGAGAAAATCGTGATGCCGCGCTCGCGCTCAATCTCGTTCGTATCCAGATGCGAATCGCCATCGTCCACGCGGCCGCGCTTGCGAATGCGACCCGCATTGAACAGCATGGCCTCGGCCAACGTGGTCTTGCCGGCATCGACATGCGCCAAGATTCCAACGACCGCTTGCTTCGACATGGCTCTCCTCTTATTGCAAGCCCATCGCACGCGGCAACGGGCGTCCTCGTTCCACACTGGATGATACAATTTACTTGCCGGCGGGCGAAGCGGGCCCTATCCCCCGACCAAGCTCATCGCCCCGCGTTGCCGCGCGGCGATTTTCGTAGGTTCGCGCCTTGCGAAAGCCGGCTTTCAAAACAGCGCAGCGAACGAAAATGGCCCCACCCGAGGCCATTTTCGTTCGCGCGAATTATTGATATGAGGCGTCGCTCTTATGCCTCGCGCAGCCAGTCAAACGCAACACGCGGTGTGCCGTCTGACACATACACGATGCCGGCGCGCTCAAACCCCGCCTTGATGCTCGCCCCCTGCATGGGCAGGTTGTCCTGATGTGTGTCGATGCGCAGGTGATCGGCACGCTCCTTGGCAAAGGCAAACATCGCAGCCGTGATACCGTGCACGGTGCCGTCGGATGCCACGCGGTGCAGCACGGCGTATGGAGCGTCGCTACGCCATTGCCCGTCCTCAATTACGTCATAGCACTCGTCCGGGCCCGGTAAAAAGGCAAACGTCGCCACCACGCGGCCGTCGACTTCGCACACGTAACTGCCACCAGCGGCAATATCGGCAGCCAGTTGCTCGGACGAAGGCGTGCCCTCGGGCCACTGCGTGGCGTTGCCATGCGCGCGCATAAAGGCGCGGGCGGCGTCATAGATAGTCATGACAGCGGGAATGTCGGTATCGAGGGTTTTTCTGATCATCACGCGGCGGCCTCACATTTATTGGTATCACTTTGATTGAGCAATGATACCAACGTTTGGAGAGGGGCGCGAAGCAGATGGGGAGCAAAAAGCGAGCCGCTTGGTCAAAAGCCAAAAGCGAGTTTTTAGGCGCTGCCACGGGCGGCGATATGAGTGACCTGTTTGCGCGCGAAGACGAGCGCCGCGACGCCCTGGACGCCGAGCGCGATGAGGCCTGGCGCTACAAGTCGTGCGAGCGCAAAAACCGTTACGACACGCGCGCCGAGGCCGAGGCTGTTATGGCCGAATGTGAAAACCGCGGGCGGCGTGGCTTGGCCTGCTACAAATGCGAATACTGCGGCGGCTGGCATTTGACGTCGCACCCTTGGAAATAGACCCCACATTGGCACGGCACTGACGGAGCGCCAGCCATCGCACACAAGCTACGGGCGCGGCGGCACCAAAACATCGTAGCGAACGGCCTTGCCCGCAAGTTGATAGCTCGGCTTAACGCCGGCAAGCAGCGGGCCCTTTACCGGCCGCTTGATAACGACCTTGCGCGGATGCACAGCAAGCGCCGCCTCGACCAGCGATTCCTCGTCGGCGCATGGCTGCTCCAGATGATGTAGGAGCTGGAACTTCTTTTTGACCGCTGCACTCTTGGTGCGCTCGGGAAACATGGGATCCAGGTACACCACGTCGGGTGCTGCGAGCTCGCCCTGCTCGACCAGCTCGACGGTTTGACGAAGGCCCGCAATGCTGTCCTCGCCCGCATGTAAGCACATGCGTGCCACGGCAGCCGCAAGCGCCGGATCATCCGCCGCGCGCTCCAAAGCATCCTGAAGGAGCGCCGCGATCACGCAGTCCTGCTCATACAGATCGACGGTAAAGCCCGCGGCCGCCAACAGCAGCGAATCCTCGCCAAAGCCTGCCGTAGCGTCAATTGCCCATGGTCGCTCGATGCCCTTTGTGCGCGCAGCCTTTACCAACAGCTCTTGCTGCAGACGGCCCTGCTTGAGTCGCGGCAGCATGCGGCCAAAATCGGCGCGCAGCTCCATCGTGCCGTCGGTGAGCGTGAGGCCCTCGGGCTTCCCGATCAGCTCAAGCCCCGCGGCCCGAGCAACAGATAAGGGATCGACGACGCCCATGGACACTCCTTAACAAGCAAAACGAATACGCAGGGCACCGTTTATGTCGGCACCCAACCGTCCGCTATTGTCCCACATGCGACATGGCCCACAGCATCCCAATGCAAAGCACCGCCATCAATCCCGTGCACACAGCAGCGATCACGGAATCACCCATGCGCCTTCCCAACGACCGCGGCTCACGCACTTGCCCTGCTCCGTACATCATGGCTCCTCCTTGAGACCAGCTCCTTGTTACGGCCTCATCATCTCAGCGCCGCACATGAGCCGCCATCGATTTGGCTTACGTCCAGCTTTCCTTTTTGAAAGGTTGGACCGTACAGGCAAGAGACGCTTTCAAACGCATGCATCGCCCCGTTGAACTACAATGTGCTTCACGATATGTGCCACAACCTGGGTGCGACTGATTCTCCGCGCCCGCATCGAAAGGACCAGCCATGAGCAACGCCTGCAAATTACTCAAAATCCTATCGTTCTTCTTCTTTGTCGTCGGCATTCTAAGCGCAGGCATGGGTGCTACAGCGCTCTTTGCGGGCAGCGCGGCAGGCGATATCACGGGTACCATGATCGTTTCTTGCATCGTCGTCATCGTATTGGGCGTCGTCGAAATTGTGACCGCCGTCTTTGGCATCCGCGCGGCAAATAATCCCGCCAAGGCTGGCGTTGTCTGGATTTGGTCCATCGTCTGCCTAGCATGTTCGGTCATCAGCCTGCTTCTCTCCCTGCCCCTCTTGGGTGGGACCGGCTCAAGCATCCCCGATTTTAGCGGCCTGATTGTCAGCATTATCTACTTTGTAGTCGCCAACCGCGTCAAGAAAGAGGGCATGGACCGTTTGAGCTAAACCGCATCCGTGTCAATCGCTCAGCGACTCTGGTATATACGCCAATAAAAAGGGCCGATCGCGTAGCAACGCGGTCGGCCCTTTACGTTTGCCCAGATAGAACCTACCAAAATAAACCTGTCCCTATTTGGCAGGTTGTTAGCTGTGACGGTACTCGGCGATGATGAAGTCGATATCGGTTTGAAGGGTGTCCAAATTTGCCAGGCGCTCTTTGTCGGCAGGGCGTGTGCGGTAGTAGTACGGCGTCATCTGGAACACCGCCTCGATGTCGTCCTGGGTCTGAAGCGTAATATTCGCAGACACCCGCTGCGTTCCGACCAACTCGAGCTCGGTGGTCTGCGGCAGCTTCTCGTCGTTAAGGTACGGCGTATCGTAAAGCACTTCCTTGAGCCCAAACAGATGACGGGCACCCGGCACCACGGTATAGAGCGAGCCCTCGGGCGCCAGCACGCGGGCAAACTCACGCTCGTTAAAGGGAGCGAAGAGCTCGGCCACCATATCGAAGGCGCCATCGGCCACGGGGATATCCTTCATGTTGGCCACAAAATAGGTCGCATCGCCGCGCTTGGCGGCAAGGCGCACCATCTCTTTGCCCAGGTCGAAACCATAAGCATCCACGCCCGGCACCGCGCCCATGGCACTGGTGTAATAGCCCTCGCCACAGCAAATATCGAGCAACGTCATGGGGCCGTTCGTAGACGCAGCGCGCCCAGACACCTGCTTGCGCACCAGCTCGACCATCGCATCGCGCAACGGCGCGTAGTATCCACGGTTCAGAAAGTCACGACGGCTGCGCGCCTGCGACTTGCGATCGCCCATGGAGTCGCCGCTCTTGGATGAGCGCAGCAGATATAGATAGCCCTCGCGCGCACGGTCAAACCGGTGTCCGCCCGCACATGCAGCACCACGCTCGTCATCCACCAGTGACTCATGGCAAACGGGACACAACAACATGGCTACTCCTTAGCGCGAACAACACAACGCCCACTATTGTCGCACGCCTTCCCCACCTAGTCATTGGGTGTTCCTATAGTTTTGTCAACCGTCGGGGCTACTCCCGGTAGGGCACCCGGTCGCGCATCACGGCGTATATCGCCCTGAGCCGCTTCCTCGCGACGGCCTTGAGCGCCCGCC
>NZ_JBBNLM010000017.1:0-37205 GCF_040092475.1 Collinsella sp. CLA-ER-H10 | reverse complement strand
GCGGGCGCCCCACTTGTCGCCCAGGCCATCGCGTACCCAGTCGTAAATGCCGCCCTCGCCGTCATAGGTGGTGCCGAGCTCGGCGACGACCATGCCGTAAGGGAGCAGGAAGGTCAGGATCAGGAAGATCCACCAGAAGAACTGCTGGTTGCCAATGGCGGCAGCAGGTGCGGCGGCCTCGCAAACGAAGACGACGCAGATGATGGTCGAAATGACCGTAAAGAAGGAAAGCTTTTTCTTTCCGTCGCTCATGATGAGCTCCTTCGCTCAGTCTTGGACAGATCCGAGGCCCTAAGGCATTAAGGCAATTGCTTGGGCCTCGGTGAGCGGGCGGCAGGAGACGAGCATCCACCGCCCGCAAACGTGCTTTTAGAAGCCTTGAGGCTTAGAGCTGCTCGAGAGCCTCGAGAGCGGCGTGGAGCTCAGCCTTGGCGGAGTACTCGACACCCTCGTCGTTGAGCGGGGTGCGCTTGCCCAGGGCGGCAAGGAGAGCACGGATGGAGTGCTTGCGGTTCTCGGCCTCGACCCAGCACAGGGAGCGCTCGGGATCGTCCATGACCTCGTCGACGACTTCCTCGTTGCGGGTGGCCGGCAGGCAGTGCATGAACTTGGAGTTGGGGCCGGCGAAGTTCATCATGTCCATGGTGACCTGATACTTGGGATAGAACACATCCATGTAGTTCTCGCCCGAGACCTCCTCGTCGTACAGGCCATACCACACGTCGGTGTAGATGAAGTCGGCGCCCTTGATGCACTCGATGTCGTCGGAGATGACAACCGAGCCGCCGGAGACCTTGCAGTTCTCCTCGGCGATGGCCATCATCTGCTTACCGAACTCGGCGCGCTCCTCGACGGTGCCAACGTGCAGGCCGCCGTCGGGGATCTGGTGGCCCTTAGGTCCAAACTGGACAAACTTCATGCCGACCTTGGAGGCGATGAACATGAGGGAGACGCAGACCTGGGTGGCGTCGCCGATGAAGGCCAGGGTGCAGTCCTCGATCTTCTTGCCCTCGGGGAGGTTCTCGAGCATGGTCATGAGGTCGCCCATCTCCTGCGTGGGATGGTTGAACTCGGACATGCCGTTGATGACGGGCACAGCAGAGCCCTCGGCGAGGCCGACGACGTCCTTGTGACGGTCAACGCGAGCCATCATGATGTCGAGCAGCGAGCCCATAACGCGAGCGGTGTCGCCCAGGGACTCGTGACCGCCGAGCTGGATGGTGCCAGGGCCATAGAACTGAGCATGGCCGCCGAGGTCGGTCATAGCGGTCTCGAAGGAAAGACGAGTGCGGGTGGAGACCTGCTGGAAGATCATGCCAAGGCTCTTGTTGCGAAGCAGGTGCGGATAATAACCGTCAACCTTGATGGCCTTCTTCATTGCCAGGCCAAGATCCTCGATAGCCAGGATCTGCTCTTTGGTGAAATCGTTGGTGTCGATGAAATCCTTAGGCAGTGCCATATCGATTTCCTTTCCGCCGGTCTTGCCGACTATTACTATGAGACGCTCGGACATCACGCCTCGTGTTGACAAGACCATCATTCACCCGTATGCAATTTTTACCTAGTTTATTCGGGATTAAAGACCGTTCACGGAGTTACACCCTCTCTAATCCAATATAAACCCGCAGGTCAAGTGTTTACAGAAGGTTTACTATCTGGAGCCGCGAACGGTATACGGCTATGCTGTATCTTGGCGTCTAATCCGCAATGGAAGGATCGGCTGAGACATATATACCGGGGGGATATAGCGGGCTCCATAAGAGATCAAATAAGACAGGACGGTGACAGATGGACACACTCATGTTCTTCTATACCCAAGCGATACTCGTAATCTGTATTGTGACGGCAGTGCTTTCGCTTGCCGCCTATGCCTCATCCCGTCGACGCTTCTTTATCTATGGCAGTGGCGTTTTTATTTGCTACGCCATCGAGATGACCGAGATCTTCTTTTTTGAATACACGTTGCAAAACGAGAGCTTTCCGGCCAGCGACTATTACTCAATTACCATGCCTGTATTGCGGACCCTTGTGGTGACTGCTTCACAGGCTTGTATTTGGCTGATTGCCATGGACTTGCTCGATAAGCATTCTAAGAAGTTGTTCGCCATCCCTGTCCTAACGTTTTTGCTGTGCGAGTCGCTGACTATCGTCGCAGTCCCCTTCGGCCCCATGCGTCAGTGGATCTACTACACGATGCGTCAGGTATTCCTTGTCTTTGTGGGACTGTATATCTTCTGGACGGCTCATAAGAGTACAGAGGTTGAGCTGAAGGCACGCGTTAACAACCAGCGAAAGCACCTGATTATCGGCGCTATTCTGGTCGGTTGCATCGTTGCCGAGGATTTCTACAACATCCTTGTCATCCCCATGAGTCTGGCACCCTCTTGGCTGCAGCTGTATCTGTCCGAGCGCAACTTTAGCGAGAACGTCTTTGCGTGCTACTTTGCGATTCTGCTGATCATCTACGCCTACCACGTGCTTTCAATCCGCATGCAGGAGGCGCCCGAGGAAAAGAACGTCAGCGATCTTAATCGGCACATCGAAGAGCAAATGCCCTTCTATCGCAATGCCCACAGGCTCTCCAACCGCGAGGCCGAGGTTTTGCGTCTGGTTGTGCTGGGCAAGTCGAACCAAGAGATCGCTGACGAGCTATTCCTTGCCGTGGGCACCGTCAAGACCCATATCCACAACATCCTGGTCAAAACCGAGCAGCAAAACCGCACCACGCTCATCCTCCACTTCTGGAAAGGATAAAGTTACGCGGTTTTACCAAACCGCGTAACGGTTCGACGCTACAAGCGCCCCTAAGCGGCAACCTGACGTTCAATCGTCGGTCGCGTACCCAAAGCACGCTTCCCTCCTCTTTCACGTCACCTTGCTCGCCTAGGGGCGCTTTCGCTGACTTATGCTCAACCTGCGATTGTTTTGCTTTAGGTCGCTTATTCGCTGTAACGGATGGCGATAGCAGCTTGTACCATGCCGGCGCTCATGAGGTAGGTCACCAGGAAGTAGCCACCGTAGGCTGCCAGGAAGATCGCACAGGTGAGGCCCACGGTGCCGCCGATGCTCATATTTCCGAAAATGCTCACCAGCTCGATGATCACCTTAAGTGCCACAAAGGAGTGCGCCAGGCCCACTGCCAGCGGGAACAGGAAGAATACCGCTTGTTGCGCCATCACCGAATGGCAAATCTGGCGGTCCTCACAGCCGATCTGTGCCAGCACACGATAGCTGCGGCTGCCGTCGGCCACGTTGGAGAGTTGCTGGATCGACAGAATCGCCGCGCATGCAACGACCAATACAAAGCCGATGTAGATGGCTAGGTAGCTAATAAGACCGTTCATTTGCGCTGCTTGCGTGTACATCTCGGAGCGTGTGATAAAGATTCCCCACGACCCTGGCTCTTTGCCGTCAACGAGCAGATTGTCGAGCAGAGTGTATTTAATGCTCTCGTCTGCCTTGGTCGTATCCATCCCCTGTTTGTAGTTAACGAGCAGGCTACTGGAATACGGCTGCAGATTAAGTTGGGACAACAGCTCATCGGCAACGACGACGGTACCCGGATTACTGCCCATCGCCGAGTTGGCGATGGCCGCCGTATCTTCGTCCGACTTATCGGTTGCGGGCTTGAGTGTATGCCCGCCCAAGGTAAGGGCATGGCCGCCAGCCATATACTTGGTGTACAGGTCGACCAGCTCGCCGCCCATATCACACGTAAGCAAGTACTGGTCGCGGCCAATGCTCACCGGCTCCTCGCCCATCATCTGACGCAGTTTGTTGTACTGGCTCGCCGGCGTCACAAACAGACCCATCGCATCGGCATTGCTACCCCCGAACGCCTTGGGAAGCTTTTCGCCCATGGTCTTGCACATCTCACTTGGGGTCACCGAAGGATTCGAGCCGCCAACCGGGTAACTCAGATACGAATCGATCTGTACATGCTCGCCGGCAACATCGGCGATATTGACCTTCTTGCCGGTCTCGTCGTTGTTGTCCGCCGACTTGCCCTTACGATCGCCGTGCCATGGATCGCCGTGCCATGCGGAGTACAAATCGACCGTACTATCGGCCAGCACCATTCGATCGGCTTCAGACGGATTGAAAGACTCTTTGTAGAAGTCGAGCGTATCGGGCGTGTAATAAACATACGTCTGAGACACATCAACAGGGTTATAGCGCTCCAGGTTTTCGTTCATCACGTTGGCAATCGACATACCGCACGTCACCGAGGTGATGGCCAAAAACAGGAGCATCGCGATGACGCCCATCGAAAAGCACACCGTGTTGACCTTGGCCGCAAGCTGGCGCACGGTAAACATGTTGAGGCCGCGCCAATACACGCCGCGCAGGCTCTGCAGCAGCTTGATAAGCATGCCCGAGAGTCCCCAGAACAGGGCAAAGGTGCCCACGGTAACCATAGCGGTCGTAATACCAAACTGGGTCATGGCCTCTTGCAGCTTGCTGTCCGTCGCGGTTAGCGGGAACCCATCACGTAGCAGACGGTAATAGGCCACGCCCACAAGCGCCACGCCCACGGCAAAGATGGCAATCGCGATCCAGGGGTTGCGTGTCTTGATGCTCTCGTTGCGACGCTCGGCACCCATAAGCTCGATTAGTTTGGTACGACGCACGGCGCGAAGGTTCAGCAGTAGCGTGAGCACAAACATTACGAGCATGCAGGCAAGGGTCAGGCTGAACGCATGCACCGAGAAAAAGAAGTGGAAATTGGCGATCTGTGTCTTAAAGAGCGAGGCCGTAAAGAGCGTCATGAGCTGGGAGAGTCCCACGCCCAGCACAATGCCGGCGACAAAGGCGCCGACCGAGACGATCACCGTCTCGAGCGCCATGATCGTGGCGACGCGCCCGCGCCCCATGCCGAGCACCTGGTACAGGCCAAACTCCTTCTTGCGGCGTTTCATGATGAAGTTATTGGCATACACCATCAAAAAGGCCATGACACCGGCCAAAAAGTACGTCAGGTTGCCGAGCATGCTGCCCATAACCTGCGCCAAGCCCTTTTCATCGATGCCGGCGATGTCGACCTGCATCGAGATGGTGTTAAAGGCATAGAAGACCGTGACGCCCAGGGTGAGCGTCAAAAGGTAGACGAGGTAGTCGCGGCCGGCGCGGCGGACGTTGCCCCAAGCGAGTTTACAGAGCATCGGAGCCCTCACCGCCCATCATGGCAACGACCTCCATAATGCGGTCGAAGAACTCTCGGCGGTCGGTGTCGCCGCGGCGCAGCTCGGTGAAGATCTTGCCGTCGCGGATAAACAGCACACGGCTCGTGTAGCTGGCGGCAAAGCTGTCGTGCGTGACCATGAGCACGGTGGCGCGCAGGCGGCGGTTAAGGGCCTCCAGGCTCTCGAGCAGCAGGCGAGCGCTCTTGGAATCGAGAGCGCCGGTGGGCTCGTCGGCCATGATCATGGTGGGGTCGGTGACGAGCGCGCGAGCCGCGGCAACGCGCTGCTGCTGACCGCCGGACATCTGGTAGGGATACTTGTCGAGCACCTGACTGATGGACAGGCGCGCTGCCACATCCTGCACGCGGGCCGAAATCTCTGCCGAGTTTGTGCGGGCGATGGTGAGCGGCAGGGCGATGTTCTCGCGTGCCGTGAGCGTATCGAGCAGGTTGGAGTCCTGGAAGATAAAGCCGAGCTCCTCGCGGCGGAACTGCGAAAGCTTAGCCTGCTTCATGCGTGTTACGTCCTGCCCGTTGATGCGGATCGTGCCACTTGTGGCGCTATCGATGGTCGACACGCAGTTGAGCAGGGTCGACTTGCCCGATCCCGAAGCGCCCATGATGCCAACAAATTCGCCGCGGTTGACGGTAAAGCTGACGTCGTTGAGCGCGCGCGTCACGTTGCCCAGCGCTCCGTATACCTTTTCGAGATGCGCGGCCTCCAGTACCGGGGTCGCCATGTGCGTGGTTTGCATACCGAGTCCTTTCTTGCAATTAGTCTACGGCATCTATAGTCGCAAGAAGACGAGTCGGCTACCATCGATATGGCTTACGCTTGCCTTACCGTTGTGTAAGGTACGGGTAGCTACCCTGCCACGTGTTGATGCTGAGAGAGGACTCCTGTTGAAGACTGTTCATGTTGCCGCTGGGATCATTCGCAAGGAAGGATCTGACGAGCTGCTTGCCGTGCAGCGCGGCTATGGCGACATGCAGGGACTTTGGGAATTTCCCGGCGGCAAGCTCATGCGCGGCGAGTCGCCCGAGGACGCCGTACGCCGCGAGCTCATGGAAGAGCTGCAGGTCAAAGTCACCAACCTGCGCGATTTCTATACCGTTGAGTATGACTACCCCGATTTTCATCTCTCCATGGAGTGTTACTACTGCTCGCTGACCAAAGGGTCTGGCGAGCCCCAGAAGCACGACCGCCAGCTCGATATCCGCTGGATTCCGCGTACCTCGCTTGCCACGGTGGAATGGATGCCCGCTGACAAGGGGCTCATTGATGCCCTGATTGAGCTGAAGGAAGATCGGCTTGAGGCCAACGGCACTGCCAACGACGCCGAGGCCACCACGACCGACGAGCCCGCTTCCAAGCCCAAGCGCGCACCTAAGCGCCGCAGCAAAAAGCGTCCCAAGCCCGGTCTGCTCGACGGCATCGATACCTCGGACCTTTCCGCCGACGAGCGCGAACTGGTGCGCCGTCGCGCCGCCATCAAAAAGTCAATGAAGGGCAACAAGCGCGCCAACACCAAGCCCGAGCTGCTCGTACGACAGCGCCTGCGCGCAGCGGGCCTTACGGGCTATCGTTTGGAATGGAAGGTACCCGGCAAGCCCGACATCGCCTTTCCCGGGCGGAAGATCGCCATCTTCGTCAACGGCTGCTTTTGGCACCGCTGCCCCAAGTGCAACCCCAGCCAGCCCAAGCGCAACGTTGAGTTTTGGGAGGCAAAGTTCCGTCGCAACGTCGAGCGCGACCACGCTGCCGTGGCAGCACTCACTCAAATGGGCTGGACGCCCATAACCATCTGGGAATGCGAGCTCAAAAAAGACCGCATCGACACCACGATGGAAAAGGTCATCGAGCAGGTGCGCGCCGCAGAGCCGCAGCGCTAACAGCGAGCATTCACACGCTCCGCACGTCCGCGCCACATCCACGTCACAAACCTTAGAAAGCCCTTAAGCTCAAAACCTTTCAAGAGTGTTACTCGATAGCTTTTACCTGCGGTTTCATCGCAACGTCAAACCTCATTAAGCCTTTCTTTAGCACTTCCTTATCTGCACCCGCGGCATAATGTAGCCAACGCACGGGACCTAGCAGCACACCCCGCGCGCAACCTTTTGGTGGACATCGAGGAGGCCGCATAAGCATGCATTCTTCCAATGACGCAACACAGCAGCCATCCCTAAAACATGCAAATCTTTTCTCCTTCCCCCCGACACAGAGAAACGGCCTCCTCGACTCCCCCACCACAAAAGCCAAACGGTCAACCGACCAGAGCCACAACTTACGAGCATCGTTCGAAAAGCTCCAAGCATCTCTAGACAAAACCTTCCCCAACCAAGCCCGGGCATACTAACCCCTCATCAACAAAGCGCCCCTCGCGCCCCATCCTTTCCGCCCTAACGCCACAAGGGCGATCGAGCAGGACGGCTTGGGCGGGCCCCCGTACTTAGTTTCCAAAATCATTCCGCAGCGCGAAGGCCCCCGTTGCCAACGCTTCGTAGAAGCGAGGCAACGGGGGCCTTCATGCGCGAGGACGTTTTGGAAACTAAGTACGGGGGCCCGCCCAAGCCGTCCGGTGGGATCAGAGTACCCTTGCTGTTACTCTGCTTTGCCCACAGAGTTGAGGTTGGTCATGCGGATTTTAACCAGCTCGGTGATCTCGCGCATACCCTCCTTGGCCGGCTTCTTGGGGTCGAAGCAGGCGGGGTTCTCGGCCATGTAGGCCATGAAGCCCTTGGTGTAGGCCTGACGCAGCTCAGTGGCGTAGTTAACCTTGCAGATGCCGTTCTTCACAGCCTCGGCAACCTGCTCATCGGGCACACCAGAGGTGCCGTGCAGGACCAGCGGCACGTCGACGGCGTCGCGGATGGCCTTGACCACGGACTGCTCGATGTGCGGATCGCTCGTGTACACGCCGTGGCTGGTGCCAACGCCAATGGCCAGCGAGGTGCAGCCGGTACGCTCGACGAACTCCTTGGCCTCAGCAGGATCGGTGTAGGGGCTCTCGCCCTCAACCGCGGGACCGTCGTCCTCCTTGCCGCCAACCTTACCAAGCTCAGCCTCGACGGGCACGCCCATGGCGCGGCCAGCGTCGGCGACGGACTTGGTCAGAGCGATGTTGTCCTCGAAGGACTCGTGCGAGCCGTCGATCATGACAGAGGTGTAGCCCGTGCGGAAAGCCTGCATGCAGCGGTCATAGCCATCGCCGTGATCGAGGTGCAGAGCGACGGGCACGGAAGCGCGCTCGGCGGCAGCCTTGACCATGCCGTAGAAGTAGTCCAGACCAGCGGTCTTGATGGTGCCCGGGGTGGTCTGCATGATGACGGGGGACTTGGTCTCCTCGGCAGCGGCCAGAACGGCCATAACAAACTCGAGGTTCTCGACGTTGAACGCGCCGACGGCGTAGTGGCCGGCCTGAGCGTCCTTGAGCATCTTTTCGGTGGTAACAAGTGCCATGAGCGTTTGCTCCTCTCCCTCGCCCGCATCTGGACATCGGGCGTAGTTGTTCACAAGGCGTTTTACCTTGCGTTTTTCTGCGCTCATTGTATGAAATTCAGCGTCTTTGCACGTGCGAGATATTGAGCCCATGCAGGTCAATACAGTCGTTTTTGAAAAGCAAACGGAAGGAATTTGAGCCGAGTGGGCGTGTTCGATATTGAATTTTGGGCGTTCAGCGTCTTTCTTTTATAGAAAAGATAAGTAATCGAAAGGTGTTTTCTTACTCAAAAAGAAAATGAACGAAAATAGAGTCAACACAATTCCTGCAAATTTAGCCGAGAATGGAGCAAGCATGCCCCAAGCCACCAACCGTGCTTTTGCCGACGAACGCCGTACCGCCATTATGGAAATGCTCGATCATAACGCCTCGGTGCAGGTAGCAGAAATCGCCCAGACCTTTGGCGTGTCCTCCGTCACCGCCCGCGCCGACCTGGACGCGCTCGCCGAAGCAGGCAAGCTGCGCCGCACGCACGGCGGTGCCGTCTCGCTCCACAAACGCCTGACCGTCTCCACGCAGGATCGCCGCATCAATGTCAACGTCGCTGCCAAGCAGGCCATCGCGCAAAGCGCCATCGAGCTCGTCAATGACGGCGACACGCTGCTCGTCGACTCGGGCACCACGGCGCTCGAGTTCGTCCGGCTCCTCGACCAGCGCGATGGCATCACCGTCATCACGGCCGACATTACCATCGCCGATTACATCGACGAGAGCATGCCCTCGGTCGATGTCGTCATGCTGGGCGGGGCGTTGCGCAAAGGCCATCGTTATTTGTACGGACCGCTCACTATGCAGGCGCTCCAAATGGTCCATGCCGATCTGGCCGTCATGTGCCCCGGCGCCTTTGTCTCCAGCTGCGGCTTTACGACCGACTTTCCACAGATGGCCGAGACTAAAACGGCTATGATCGCCGCGGCCCATCAAAGCGTCGCCCTCATGGACGCCAGCAAGGTCAACGGACGCGGCATGTACCGTTTTGCCGAGCTGACCGATGTCGACGCCATCGTGATGGACCGAGACCCCGAAGGCGCCGTCGCCACCTCAATCGCCAAGACCGCCGACGGCGCACGTCCAGCACTCATCATCGCCGCCAACTAAATAAAAACCACCACAAAGGTGCCTGTCCCCTTTGTGGTGGTTGTGATGGCTGAGCGTCAAAAGTGAATGTGTCGCTACTTGGACAGCTCGTCGGCAAGGGCCTCGATCTGAGCGCGCGAGGCGTCGTTGAGCGAGCCCAGCACAGTCACCTTGTTCTGCGTCAGGGTGATGTCCTTCATGCCCTCGAGCTCCTTGGTCATAACCTTGGCAGCTGCGGGCGCCCAGGAACCGGACTCGACAAGCGCCACGGTGCGGTTCTGGTAGGCATGCTCGGCGAGCGTGTGTATGAAGGTGCTCATGCACGGGAAGATCTCGCCCTGATAGGTAATGGAGGCGAGCACCAGACGGTCGTAGCGGAACGCATCCTCAACGGCCTCGGCCATGTCGTCGCGAGCCAGGTCAAAGACGGAGACCTTCTGGCCGCGAGCCTCGAGCGCAGATGCGAGCTCCTCGACGGCAGCCTTCAGATGGCCATACACGCTCGCATAGGCGATCGTGATGCCCTCGTCCTCGGGCTGATAGCTCGACCAGGTGTTATAGGTGTCGAGGTAATAGCCCAGGTTCTCGGTCAGCACGGGGCCGTGGAGCGGGCAGATGATCTGGATGTCCAGGCCGGCGGCCTTCTTGAGGACGGCCTGCACAAACTTGCCGAACTTACCGACGATGCCAAAGTAGTAGCGGCGAGCCTCGCAAGCCCACCCCTCGGGATCCTCGATGTCGTTGGCGCCAAACTTGCCAAAGCCGTCGGCACTAAAGAGCACCTTGTCGGTGGACTCGTAGGAGAAGATCACCTCGGGCCAGTGAACGTTGGGGGCGCCGATAAAGGTCAGGCTGTGGCCGCCCAGATCGAGCACGTCGCCCTCTTTGACGACCATCTTGCGCTCAGGGTAGTCGGTGCCAAAGTAGTTGACCATCATGCGGAAGGCGCCCATGCTGGCCACAATCTGTGCCTGGGGATAGCGCTCCATAAAGGCGGCGATACCGGCGGAGTGATCGGGCTCCATGTGATGGACAACCAGATAGTCGGGCGTACGGCCATCGAGCACGGCCTCGAGGTTGCCGAGCCACTCGTCAACAAAACCGCCGTCGACTGAATCGGCGACAGCGATCTTTTCGCCCAAGATAACGTAGCTGTTGTATGCCATACCGTTCTCGGACACATCGTACTGGCCCTCGAACAGGTCAATGTCGTGATCGTCGACACCGATGTAGCGGATATCCTTGGTGATCTCCATCAGGCAAAGCCTCCTAGATAGACAAAAGAACCCGTCTATCATAACACTCGTCTTCATAGACACGGCTATCTGCCAGCATCCTTATCGATTGTTATTGAGGCGGAATATACCGCCGTTTACCTGCGCAAACTATGAGCGTGGTATCGCCGTGCTATGTCGAATAATGAGCTGGCCGGGAATACGAATGGCAACGGTTTTGCCCGCCGTACCCGCCTCGGGAACCGCATGCTCAAACACCTCGCGTCCGCGCTGATGTAGATCGAATCGCACGGTCGTGAGCTCGTTGTGTGCCACAAAATCATCGAGCGAATCGTCGACGCCCACCACGCTCACGTCCTCGGGCACGCGCAGGCCGCTATCACGCAGCGCGGCAATCGCGCCATTTGCCATCTGATCGTTTGCCGCATAGATCGCCGTCATGGTGTGATCGTGCTCGGCCAGGTACCTGCCGGCCTCGTAGCCGCTGTTGGCAGACCAGTCGCCCTCGAGCGGCTCTGCCGGCTCGATGTGTTTACGCTCGAGCGCATCCTGCCAACCGGCACGACGAAATTGCTCGTCGACCGAGAACGACGGGCCGCCAATATAGCGAATCTGCTCGTGCCCCAGCTCAAACAGGTGATCCATAAGCAATAGCGAGCAGCCGTAATGATCGGAATCGACCGTGGTCACCCGCGGGTGCGCATACATGGTAACGATGACCGTGCCAATGCCCGGCAGTGGATCAAACGTCTCAAAATCGGGCGCCATGCGGCTCATGCCGATGATGATGCCGTCCACCGGCAATGCGGCCATACGACGCGTGGCCTCGGCAAGCGAGAATTCCTCGGTCTTGGACATCTCGACCAGCGTGATGGCGCAATTATGCTCGCGAGCAGCGCTGGCGATGCCGTCGATCATTGAGAGGTTGCCAAACTTGGTGACATCGTTGATGCATAGGCCGACCGAATGGTAACGGCCGTCGCGCAGCGAGCGACCGGCATAACTCGGACGAAAGCCGAGCTCTTGCATAGCGGCCTGCACGCGCTGGCGCGTCTGTTCGTTAACGTTGGGCAAGCCGTTGGCGACGCGCGAAACCGTCTGCTGCGAAACGCCAGCAGCGCGGGCGACGTCGGCCATGGAGACCGGACGCGTACCTGTATCGTTGGACGGGCGCCTTGCCACAGGATCACCTTCACCCTTGCGAGATCTGAATAGCGTGAATGCCGGCCCGGGCAGGAGTTTAGCCCGCGCCGAGGCCCGCTATCGTCGGACGCATGTTAACGTACTCTACTTTTTCTATCGGCGGTTCTTTTGCTCCATATGTCCATACAGCCACACCGTTCACGGCCGAAAATCTACCGATTACCAGATTCTCAAAAATAGATATGCGTTGTGTTATGAGTACGTTAACATACCCATTAACGTGCGGCACCGCGACCGTCTGGTTTGTGGTGCTCAAAATTGTTAACGTACTCATAATGACACGGACCAGTCTCTCCCGCGTCAAGGAAAGGACCCCCCATGACCACCCCCGACGAAAAGACACTCGCCACGCTCACCAAGCTGTTTGAGGAGGAGTTTGGCACCATCGGCGATCGCCAGGTGCTCTATGTGCACGCGCCCGGCCGTTCCGAGATCAGTGGCAACCACACCGACCACGAGGGCGGCCACGTCATCGCCGGCTCGCTCGATGTCGCCGTTGACGGCATCGCCGTAGCGACCGACACCAACAAGGTCCGCGTTGCCGATGAGGGCTACCCCACCTTTGAGATCACGCTCGACACGCTGGATATTCAAGAGTCCGAGAAGGGCACGTCCGCAAGCCTCGTCCGCGGCATGGCCCATGAGATTGCAGCCCTTGGCGTTGAGCCCCAGGGCTTCGACTTCGCCTTCACCTGCTCCGTCCCCTCGGGCGGCGGTCTTTCGAGCTCCGCTGCCGTCGAGGCGGCATACGGTCGTGCCATGGAGACGCTCTGGGGAGCGCCCGCCATTGAGCCCGTCGCACTCGCCCAGATGAGCCAGCGCACCGAGAACAACTACTACGGCAAGCCCTGCGGCCTGATGGACCAGGCCGCCGTTTGCTTGGGCGGCCTCGCCTACATGGACTTTGAGGATCAGGCCCAGCCTAAGACCCAGAAGCTCGAGCTCAACTTTGAGGATCACGGCTACGCGCTCGTGCTCGTCAAGGTCGGCGCCGACCACGTGGCCGCTACCGACGACTACGCCGCCGTTCCGCGCGAAATGCAAGACGTCGCCGCCGAGTTTGGCAAGGCACGCCTGTGCGAGGTAAACGTTGCCGATTTTGACGCCAAGCTCCCCGAGCTGCGTGCTAAGCTGGGCGACCGTGCCTGCCTGCGCGCCGTTCACTACTGGTACGAGAACGGCCTGGTCGACAAGCGCTGGGCAGCCCTGAACGCCGGCGACATCGACCAGTTCCTGGTCCTGACACGCGAGTCCGGCGCCAGCTCTGCCATGTACCTGCAGAATGTCGTTGCCAAGCTGGGCTCCGAGCAGCCCTCGATGTATGCCCTGGCACTGGCCGAGCACGTGCTCGACGGCCGCGGCGCCGTCCGTATCCACGGCGGCGGCTTTGGTGGCACCATCCAGGCCTTTGTGCCACTCGATCTGGTCGACACCTTTATCACCAAGATGAACAGCTGGCTGGGCGAGGGCTCTGCCCGTCACTACGCTATCTCTGACAAGGGGGCTTACGCGGCATGGCTGTAATGACCGACGCGCGCGAGGCTGCGCAGAACCTGATCGAGTACGCTATCCACCGATCGATGATCGGACAGGACGACCGCATCTGGGCCTACAACACCATTCTGGAGTGCATCGGCGCCACGGGCCCCGCGCTCAACATGGCCTGGGCGCTCAAGACCGAGAAGATTTCGCTCTTGCACCCCGATACCCTGCCCGATTTTGACCTGGAGGGCACGCTCGCCGCGCTTTCCGAGGCCGCCGTTGCCAACGGTGCTGCCGAAGACACGGTGTCGGGCCGCGACCGCATCGCCATGCGCATCATGGGCGCGCTCATGCCGAGGCCTTCGGTTGTAAACGAGGAGTTCAACGGCCGCATGGGCGTCAACGAGCCCCGCGCCGCGACCGACTGGTTCTACGGTCTGTGCTGCGACGCCGGCTACGTGCGCCGTGCCGCCATCGCGCGCAACATCAAATGGCGCACCCCCACCAACTGGGGCGACCTGGAGATCACCATCAACCTGTCGAAGCCCGAGAAGGACCCGCGCGACATTGCCGCAGCCGGCGCCGCAAAGAACACGGGCGAGAAGTATCCCGCCTGCCAGCTGTGCATCGAGAACGAAGGCTATCCCGGACGCTCCGCCGCAGCCGACGGCGGCGCCCATCCCGCCCGCCAGAACCTACGCGTTATCCCCATTCAGCTCAACGACGAGCGCTGGGGCTTCCAGTACAGCCCGTACGCATACTTTAACGAGCACTGCATTGCTATGAGCTCCGAGCATCGCCCGATGCACGTCGACCGCAAGGGGCTGACCTGCCTGCTCGATTTTGTGGACCTGTTCCCGCACTACTTTATTGGCTCCAACGCCGACCTGCCCATCGTGGGCGGCTCGATTCTGTCGCACGACCACTTCCAGGGCGGCGCGCACGAGTTCCCCATGATGCATGCCGCCGAGGTCTCGCAGTTTAGCGTGCCCGGCTTTGACCAGGTCAGCGGCACCGTGTTGCAGTGGCCGCTTTCGGTGCTGCGACTGCGCTCGCACGACCGCACCCAGCTGCTCGATGCTGCCGAGAAGATTATCCTCGCCTGGCGCGAGTGGACCGACGAGTCCGTGGGCGTTATCGCACACACAGCCGACGGCGTAGCGCACAACACCGTAACGCCCGTCATCCGCCGCGTCGACTCCCGCGGCAACGCCGGCGGCGAAATCTACGAGGCCTACCTGGCGCTTCGCTGCAATATCACGACCGACGAGCATCCGCTGGGCGTATTCCACCCGCATGCCGAGTACCACCATATTAAGAAGGAGAACATCGGCCTGATCGAGGTCATGGGCCTGGCCATTCTTCCGCCGCGCCTGGTTCCCGAGCTCGGCGCTGTCCGCGAGCACTTGCTAGCGGCCAAGGCCGATGCCAGCTACGACCTTGCCGGTGCGCTCGAGGGCGATGATCTATGCCGTAGCCACGCCGCATGGGCCGAGGACGTCTTTGCCCGCCGCGCCGACGAGCTTACGGCCGAAAACGCCATCGACATCCTGCACGAGGAGGTCGGCGTGGTGTTTGGCCACGTGCTCGACAACGCCGGCGTCTTTAAGTGGGACGAAGCCGGCCGCGCCGCCCAGCAGCGCTTTATCGACTCACTGTAATGGTCCCTTGGGGACGGAGGAAAACAGATCATTTCGTCTTCAAGACAACGGCGCCCGCCGGCAACATCGCCGACGGGCGCCGTTTTTGAGTGTAGTCATTGGGGTCATTCTTAAGGGGCGTTCTTAAACGACTAGTCATTAAAGAGCGTCCCCAATGACTACTTGCAACCAAGGCAACGCCGGTGTCTTGGCAACGACAGCGAAAACGCCCCTAAGCGAGCAAGGTGACGTGAAAGAGGAGGGCATTGACCTTTTGGTCATGCCCGACGATTGAACGTCAGATTGCCGCTTAGGGGCGTTTGCAGCGTCGCGCCGTTACGCGGTTTGATAAAACCGCGTAACCCTACAGTTCAGTCACGACAACGCTGTTGTAGACCTCGTCCCAGCGGTCCATGACCAGGTGGCCGGTCTTGGGATCCATGGCGTTGAGCTTGCCGCAGGTATTGGCGGTCTTGAGCACCGTGACGTCGTCGGCACCAGCAGCAATGGCATGTGCAAAGCCGGCGATGGTCGAGTCGCCGGAACCCGTCGCGTTCACAGCCGCAATCGCGGGCGTCTTGGCGCGGAACGCGCGGCCCTCATGGAAGCCCACCGAACCGGCAGCGCCCATCGAAACGACAACCCAGGGGATACCGGCAAAACGGTCATCGGCGGCAAGCGCCTCGCGCAGAGCATCGACATCATCGGTCGTAAAGGACGTACCCAGCAGGCCGTTAATCTCGGTCAGGTTGGGCTTTACGAGCTCAGGCATAGCGTCGGACTCCAGCGCGGCCTCCAGCGATGCACCCGAGGTATCGAGCAGCACCTTGGCGCCCGCCTCCTCGGCGATCTTGACGAGTTCGGCATAGTAGCCGGCATCGACGCCACGCGGCAGCGAGCCCGAAAGCGTCACAACGTCCGCCTTCGCTGCAAGCTCGGCAAACTTGGCCGTAAAGGCCTCGAGCTCGGCCGGGGCGATCTGCGGGCCGCTCTCCAGCAGCTCGGTCTGATTGCCCTCGTGCAGAATATTCAAGCAAATGCGCGTCTCACCGGCGATGGGCACAAAGTCGTTCTTGACGCCGTCGGCATCCATGAGCTCGGCCATATAGGCACCCATGTGACCGCCGAGCAGACCGGTCGCGAGCACATCGTCGCCCAACTGCAGCAGCACACGGCTCACGTTGAGGCCCTTGCCGCCAGCGGTCTTTTCGGGCGTCACACGGTTAACATCGTCGATGATCAGCTTATCGAGCTGATAGCGCGTATCAATCGACGGGTTCATGGTAACGGTCAGAATCATATTGAACTCCTGTTTCCGGGGCACGACACGCGCAGCCCCAAACATACGATAGCTCGTTAAAGGATCTCGATCTCAAAGCCGCGGGTGACGGTCTCCCCCGGCTTGGCCACCAGGCAGCCGCGCTTGTGCTCCAGAATATCGTCCTCGTCGGAGCAGGTGGACAGGCCGCCCCACGGTTCCACGGCCACAAAGTCACCCTCGGGCTTGCTCCACACAATCAGGTACGGCATATCGGGAAACGTCAGGCGCACGCCCTTGTCCTCGGTCTTCTTGGTCAGCGTAACCACGCGGCTCTCGAGCACGTCAAAGATGGTCTCCGCGAAGTCAAAGAGTTCGTGGGTCAGCGGCAGGTCATGGCCAACCATCGGGTTCTTGCTGCGATGCTCAACATCAATCAGGCCCGTCGAGGGAACGGCAGTACAGAGCTCGGCGGCCTCGCGCTGCTCAAAACGGAGCTCATAGTCGTCATAGGACTCGCCCTCGTCAAGCGGGCACTTAAAGCCAGGGTGACCGCCCACAAAGAACGGCATGTCCTCGGTGCCCTCATTGGTCACCTCGTACGACACGGCCACCTTTTCCGCATCGATCGTGTAACGAGCAACGATCTTAAACGGATACGGGTACTGCTCGAGCAACTCGGCATGGTCGGCAGAGCTTAGGCTCAGCGCGACCATGTTGTCGCCCTGCTCCTCGAGCTTCCACTCCTGTTTGCGAGCAAAGCCGTGACGGGCAAGCTTGACCTCGTGGCCGCCCATAGTCATTGCGTGACCATCTCGAAGGCCGCCGCAGATCGGGAAACAAATGGGTGCCTGGCCCGACCACACCGCCGGGTCGCCCTGCCACAGGTACTCACGGCCGTTGGCCGCAATAGAAGTGAACGATCCGCCAGCCGTGCTCAGTGCCACGCGGATAGAACCGTTATCAAGAACAAACTCCATAGGAGCCTTCCCTTTCTTACGACAGCCCGCCAAGTCAGTGGGGCTGATAGCAAACCGGCCCGCGCCCCATCACAGAAACGCGAGCCGTCAACGGACTAGTTAATTACGCCGGATACCCGCTAATCGTGGTATTCGCCGCGGTCCCACTTCTCGAGGAACTCGTCAAAGAAGTGCGGGTCGGCCTGAGCCTCGGCGTCGGCCTTGTTGCAGGCATCGATCTTGGCGATCAGGGCATCGTGCTCGGGAGTCTTCTCGTAGGGCTCCTCCAGGAAGGCAAGCATGATATCGGCCATCAGGAACTCGCCGGTGATCTTGCCGCCAAAGCCCACGATGTTGGCGTTGAGCTCGCGACGGGCATACAGGGCAGAGGTCATGTCGCGAACCAGGGCGCAGCGGGCGCCGGGAACCTTGTTGACGGCGTTGGTGATGCCGATGCCGGTGCCGCACAGGGCCACGCCAAAGTCGGCCTTGCCGCTGGCAACAGCCTCGCCCACGGCCTTACCGTAGATGGGATAGTGCGTACGGGTGTGGCTGTAGGTGCCGCAGTCGAGCACCTTGTAGCCAGCCTGCTCCAGGCGGTCGGCCAGATAGATCTTCTCGTCCGTAACGATATGGTCGCAACCGATTGCGATGGTCTTCTTCATCAGAACGTCCTTTCGTCTGAATTCACAAGTTGAGGTAGAAGTTCGAGTTCTCGGTGGCTCTCGTTAGGCCATCTTGTTGAGCATGTCGACACGGATCTGGTGACGGCCGCCGGCGTACTGGGCGCGCAGGAACTCGTGGGCGATCTTCTTGGCGACCTCGGTGCCCACAACGCCCGGGCCCATGGTGACCATGCGCGAGCCGTTGTGCTCGCGGGTCATGTAGGCGGAACGCTCGTCGGAAATATTGGCGACGACCATGCCCTTAATCTTGACGGCGGCCATATAGGAGCCGACTCCGTACTTATCGAATGCGAAGCCCTGGGAATCCTTGTGCTCCAGCAGGTCCTTGGCAACGGCGGTCGCGGAATCGACAAAGTCCGCGGCAGGGGTCTCGGAATAGTCGACGACCTCGTGACCGTCGGCGATGAGCATCTCCTTGATGGACTCCTTCATCGACATACCGTCGGCATCGGAAGCGATTACAACCCTCATGACATCCTCCTTGAGAGATACGCAGGTGCGTAGTTTCTGTTTGGAAGTGTTGAATCGCGTTCAGGTCCGGGCATCTGAATGTGCGGTTCTTCACTGCTCATGTTTATTTGAACACATTCGAACATCAACTGCAAGAATTATTTGTTTATCTTTGTTCTTTTTTGAACAAATACCGTTTACGGATGATTGCCGACCGTCTGGACCCGGCGCGGACGTAGCGACCGCGTATTCAACAAACAAAAGGGCGGCCGAGAACGCGTCTCGGCCGCCCTTCGGCGGTATTCCCCGGTATATACAGCTGTTTTAGCTACTCGGACTGCCCACCCTTTTTGGCGTGCTTGGACGGAGCGCTCAGAAAGCGACCCGTCAAATAGTTCGCCGGGCCGGAAATATCAATCCCCAGCAGGGTGTGCCCCAGCCACAAAAACGCCGCGACCACCAGCAATGGAATCACGCACGAGGTCACGATCATCACGATGACGCCTTCGATAAGGTCGGTCACCTGCTGCACGATCTCGTCGGTCATCTGCTTGGCACCACTGGTTACCGACGTGACCAGGCTTGAGGCACCGTCGGCAAGCTGCTCAAGCACGTTCTTGGACTCTGTGGACTCGGTCTTTTTCTTGCTTGCTTTGGAGCTATCACTATTTGCCGTACCCGCAGCGTCGGCCGCCTTTTGCTCGGCCGCTTCGATGCTCACTCGATACGTTTCGTCGACCTTTTGCGACACCCATACGCTTGCAGGCACCAACGCCATGCCGATCGTGGCGACCACCAGCACGCGAGTCGCCACGCGGCGCAGGACGGCGCTCGTGCTCCAGCGCCCGTGAATGCCGAGCGACACCGCAAGGAGCACCAGCGCAAACGGGATCAGGATGCCCAAGCCAACCGACCACAAAATGGTTAGCAGGTATTTCTCGAGGTAGAGCACGGCAAGCACGATACCAAGGTTGCCTGAAAGCTGCGCGAGCTGCTCGGCAACCGGCGTTCCCGTATCACCCGGCAGCGCGGTAATGCCCGCAGACAGCGCCACGCACGAGGTCGTGAGCGCCAGTACGTTACCCTTCTTTTGGTCGATGACCTCGATGGTGGAGTCCCAAGTTTTGGTATCGGCGAAATGCGGACGAGCTACAAAGCCCGACAGCAGCGCCAGTACCACGAGCGCAACGATAAAGCCAATCTGCAGCTTTTTGTTTGCGCACACGACATCGGACAGGCTGGGCTGCAGCTCTGTTACCGTCGTGTGCTCGGTTATCTAGACAGGACGCCCATGAGCCATCTCGTGCGCGTCTCTTTTTTGTATTGACCCGTTATCCGGCATTTGGATACCTCCTCAGTCCGGGGCTTAATGCGAAAGGAAGTATACCCACCGAGCAAAAAACGAACGGGAAGACGAACAGAGCGCACCAAGACTGTCCCCAATGACTATCTCCGGATGAGTTGCGGTGGAATAGGGATTGTTTTGCGCCCGTCGGCCCCTATTCAGTCCCTATTTCACCGCAACTTGGAGGAGGACAGAAAAAGCCCTGCCGCGGGTAGCGGCAGAGCTTTTGGAAGGGGACTTGGTTGTGAGGGCTCGTTAGGCGAGCTTGGCCTCGAGCTCGGCGATGCGCTTGTAGGCATCGATGGTAAAGCGGGCCTGCTTCTCCAGGATCATAGTGGTCATGAGAGTGTCCTGAGCGTGAGCCATGATGAAGGTCATCTCCATCTCGCCACCGCCGGCCTCCTGCGAAAGCAGCTTGGTCTGCGTGTCGTGGGCGCCGATAAGTGCATCGCTGGCATCCTTGTGCAGCTGTTCGGCCTTCTCAAAATCGCCCTCGCGAGCAGCATCGAGCGCTGCAAGCAGATCGGTCTGGGCGTCACCTGCGTATGCGACAATCTCGAATCCAACCATCGAGATTTCTTCTTTGGTTGCCATATTGCGTTCCTTTCACATATGAACCAATGGAGAGCATCGCGTCCGGGCATACGCGCTGCGTTCTGTATGACAGAAACATTAACATTCAAACAAAAAAGAACAGCGCAAAACGCAATTTCAAGCTATGAACGGTCACTTTTCGCCCGTGAACGGTTTTTAAACCAATCTGAACAATATCGAACACAGTTAGTGACAACCCAAACAGGACCGCACCCTAACGCAAATCGCGCACCGTATCGCCCTCTACGAGCACACCGGGGATCAGCATGTGCTCCACGCCAGACGCACCCCCATCGGCGCCGGCAATCTTGTCGACCGCCCACATGCCGACGCGCTTGTTGTCAAAGCGCACCGTGGTCAGGCGACGGTCGGGCACGATATCGCCCAGACTATCGTCAACACCCGCCACGCTCACGTCCTGGGGCACGCACTTCCCGCGCGACTCGAGCCCACGGATACAGCCATATGCCATGGCATCGTTGGAGGCATAAATGGCCGTGCAGGTCGGATCATCCGCCAGAGCCTGGCCTGCGGCATACCCGCTCTGTGCCGTCCAGTCGCCGCGCACGAGCTGCGGGGGCTCAATGCCATGCGCGCGCAATGTCTCGCGCCAGCCTTCCTCGCGCCGCATGCCCGAAAGCGAGCGCTCGGGACACGAGATAAAGTGCACAGTCTTGTGCCCCCGCCCCAGCAAGTACTCGACCACCTGGCGCGAGCAATCGAACTGGTCGTTATCGACCGTCGAGCACAGCGGGTGCTCCAGCATGGTAACGAGCACCGTCTGCATACCGGGCAGCGGCTCAAAGGTGCCAAAGTCCGCCGGCATGCGATTCATGATCACGACCATGCCGTCTACCGGCAACGCGCTCATGCGCGACGATGCGCTCTCGAGGGTATAGGGATGTCCATCTACTTTAGTGAGGGTGATGGCGTAGCCGTGCTTATCGGCGGCGGCGGCAAAGCCCTCCATACGGTCGAGGTTGCCGGTACCGGTAATGTTGAACATGGCGACGCCGACGGTCTTAAACTTACCGCGGCGCAGCGATCGACCGGCAAAATTGGGGCGATACCCCAGCTCGCGCATGGCGGCACGCACGCGTTCCTTGGTCTCGGGGCGCACGCTGGGCGAATCGTGCACGGTGCGCGAGACCGTCTGCTCCGAGACGCCCGCGAGGCGCGCTACGTCTTTGACGGATACCGATTTTTTAACAGCGGCCATAGGTCGATCTTTCTATGTCAACGATGCCATTGGTGGCACCTTGCGCAGTCATTTTTAACGCCTTCAAGTATATCCAACGCCTCCCCCACCATACGCTCACCACCCAAAACCTACCGTTCACCGACATTTTTGCTTCCCCGAACGGCTTTTGTCGCCCAAATGTTAACGTTGCCATTGTGCAAACACAGAGCCACCGGGCGGCTCAAACGTTTACGCGCAAGGAATCGACGGTCCACAGGCACAGGGGCCATCGGTTCGCGTCTTATTTTGTGTCGCAAAATGGCAACGTCAACATTTTGGCAACCAAACGTCAAAAGCTACCATCGTTGCCAACCCACCGACTCTTAGGAGCTTTGCATGGAGCAACTCATCGCCATCATCGAAAAGGGGCAGCCCTTTTTCAACGCGATCGCCCGCAACAAGTACCTCAAGGCGATCCGCGACGGTTTTATCTCCGTCATCCCCATCATCATCTTCTCGTCCATCTTCTGCCTGGTAGCCTCGGTTCCCAATATCTGGGGTTTCTACTGGCCCGATGACATCAACAACGCCCTGTGGAAGTGCTACAACTACTCCATGGGCATCCTGGCCATCGCCTGTGCCGCCACCACGGCCAAGCACTTCGCCGACGCTCAGAACCGCGATCTGCCCAAGAACAACCAGATCAACTTCATCTCGTGCATGTGCGCGGCCATCATCGGCTTCTTGCTCCTTTCGAGCGACACGATCGCCACGGACGCTGCCAGCGGCTTCAACACCACCTACCTTGGTTCCAAAGGCCTGCTGACTGCCTTTATCGCTGCGTTTGTGACCGGCATCATCTACAAGTTCTTCATTAAGCGCAACATCACCGTCAAGATGCCCGAGCAGGTTCCGCCCAACATCTCGCAGACCTTTAAGGACATCATCCCCTTCTCCGTCTGCATCACCGTCTTTTGGGTCTTTGACATCGCCTTCCGCGCTGCTTTTGGCTTCTGCTTTGCCCAGGGCGTCATCCAGGTGTTCCAGCCCCTGTTCACCGCTGCCGACGGCTACATCGGCCTCGCTGTGATCTACGGCGCTATGAGCCTGTTCTGGTTCGTCGGCGTCCACGGCCCCTCGATCGTCGAGCCCGCCATCGCCGCCGCCCTCGTTGCCAACATGACCGACAACCTGGCTGCGTTCCAGGCCGGCCAGCACGCTTCCGCTGTCCTGACCCAGGGTGCCCAGTACTTCGTCGTCTGCATGGGCGGCACCGGCGCCACGCTCGTCCTGGTCTTTATGTTCTGCTTCCTGGCCAAGTCTCAGGAGATGCGCGCCGTCGGTAAGGCCGCCATCGTCCCCGTCTGCTTTGCCGTCAACGAGCCGCTGCTGTTCGCCGCGCCCATCGTGCTCAACCCCGTCTTCTTTGTCCCGTTTGTCTTTGCCCCGATCGCCAACATCTGGATCCTCAAGATCTTTATCGACTTCTTGGGCATGAACGGCTTTATGTACACCCTGCCTTGGACCGTCCCCGGCCCCATCGGCACCATCATGGGCCTGGGCTTCCAGCCGCTCGCTTTTGTGATGCTCGCCCTTATCCTGGTCGTCGACTTCGTTCTGTACTACCCGTTCTTCCGTGCCTATGACGCCCAGAAGTGCGCCGAGGAGGCCGAGATCTCCCAGGAGGAGCTCGCCGCCAAGAACGCCGAGAAGGCCGCCAAGCTCAACGATGCCTTCCAGGGCAAGGCTGACGCCAAGAGCGTTGCCGCCGGCGCTGCTGCCGAGGCCGTGAAGGCCGACTCCCCCGCCGCTTCTGCAGCACCCGCTGCTGAGGCAACGACCGCCAGCGACCTCAACGGCAAGCGCGTGCTCGTGCTCTGCCAGGGCGGCGGAACCTCGGGCCTGCTCGCCAACGCACTGGCCAAGGCCGCCAAAGAGCGCGGCATCAATCTTGAGACCGCTGCCGAGGCCTATGGCAACCACGTGGACATGCTCCCCGACTTCGATCTGGTCGTCCTGGCCCCGCAGGCCGCCAGCTACCTGGCCGACCTGCAGAAGGACTGCGAGCGCGTGGGCAACAAGTGCGTCGCCTGCCGTGGCAAGCAGTACATCGAGCTCTCCCAGAACGGCGATAAGTCTCTCGCCTTCGTCTCCGAGCAACTCTCGAAGTAAGTAACGCTCAGGGCCAGCCGACCATCCAAGACCGGCTGGCCCTTCGATTTAGACGATTGGATCATCATGTCCGTTAATCCTGCTAGCGTCACCAACCCGCCTGCGCAGTTTCCCGAGGACTTTGTCTTTGGCGGCGCCACTGCTGCCTACCAGGTAGAGGGCGAGACCCGCACTCACGGTAAGGGCAAGGTTGCCTGGGACGATTTTCTGGAGGCCCAGGGGCGCTTTTCCCCCGATCCCGCTTCGGACTTCTACAACCAGTACCCCGTCGATCTGGAGCTGTGCGAGGAGTTCGGCATCAACGGCATCCGCCTCTCCATCGCCTGGAGCCGCATCTTCCCCAACGGCACCGGCGAGATCAACCCCGAGGGCGTTCAGTTCTATCACGACCTTTTCGCCGAATGTCACAAGCATCACGTTGAGCCGTTTGTCACGCTGCATCACTTTGACACGCCGCTTCCCCTCTTTGAGAAGGGCGACTTCCTCAACCGCGAGACCATCGACGCCTTTGTGGACTTTGCCACCTTCTGCTTTAAGGAGTACGCCGACCAGGTGACATACTGGTTCACCTTTAACGAGATCTGGGCCGATGCCTCCAACACCTACATCGAGGGCACCTTCCCCGGTGGCGTCAAGGCGCATCTTGCCGAGGCCTTCCAGTGCGAGCACAACATGATGCTCGCCCACGCCAAGGCAGTACTGGCCTTCCACAACGGCGGTTTTAAGGGCAAGATCGGCGTCATTCAGTCGCTGGAGTTTAAGTACCCGCTCAACGAGAACGACCCCGCCGACATCAAGGCCGCCAACAACGAGCACGTGCTGCAGAACCAGTTCTTGCTCGACGCCACCTTCCGCGGCGACTATGCTCCCGACACCCTCGAGTGCGCCAACCGCCTGGCGGCCATCTCGGGCGGCACCATCGAGATCCTGGACGAGGACCTCGAAATTATGCGCGAGGCAGCGCTCTACAACGACTACCTGGGTGTCAACAACTACCAGTGCCGTTTTTTGAAGGCTTACGACGGCGAGAACGACCTGCACCACAACGGTACGGGCGAGAAGGGCACCGGCCGCTGGCGCGTCAAGGGTATTGGCGAGCATGTGAACAAGCCTGGCATCCCCACCACCGACTGGGACTGGATTATCTATCCCGAGGGTCTGTTCGATCTGCTCGTCTACATTAAGCAGCGCTACCCCAACTACAAGCAGATCTTCATTACCGAAAACGGCATGGGCTACAAGGACCCCTACAAAGACGGCTTTGTGGACGACCAGCCGCGCATCGACTACATCGAGCAGCACCTGCGCTGGCTGCTCAAGGCCATGGAGGTGGGCGTCAACGTGGGTGGCTACTTCCTGTGGAGCCTGCAGGACCAGTTCTCCTGGACCAATGGCTACAACAAGCGCTATGGCTTCTTCTACGTTGACTTTGAGACCCAGAAGCGCACGCCCAAGGCAAGCGCCTACTGGTATAAGCACGTGGCGCAGACCCGTCGTCTGGACTAGTGGCTTGCGACTAGCGGGATTGCCCCGCTCACACAACCTGTCCCCATTTCTCAGCCGGGGGCGGCACGTCACACGGCGCGCTGCCCCCGGCCTTTTTGTGCGGTTCGGGGTCTGTTTGTCTCAATCTGTAACATCTAGCCGAGTTTTTGGGTCCTAGCTGTTACAGATTGAGACGAACAGGATTACTCTTTCCGAAGAATCTAAATCTGTAACACGTAGCCCGCTTTTGACCGTCTACCTGTTACAAATCGAGACAAACGGAGTAGGACCTAACCCCGTATGTCCCTAACAGTCGAGCGTTCGACCAGCGTACTCGGCACATGAATCGCCTCGATAGACGAGCTCTCTCCAATCGCCGCCTCAAACGCAAGCTTACCGACACCGCGCAAATCAAATCGCAGCGTCGTCAGCCGATTGTGAGGAACAAGTCCCTCGAGTGCGTCGTCGATACCAACCACGCTAACGTCGTCGGGCACGGACAGGCCCGCGTTCTCGAGCGCGGCGATAACGCCCAGCGCCATCTGGTCATTTGCCGCAAGCACGGCAGTCGGCGCCTGCGACCCGCCGGCAAGCACCTCGGCCGCAATCCGCTCGCCCATGGCGTACCCACTGTCCGCACTCCAATCGCCACGCAGCATCGGAGCGGCATCGACATGAGCACGACCCAGCGTATCGCGCCAACCGGCCTCACGAAAACGCGAGGAAATCGAGTTTTCCGGACCCGCCACAAACCGCATATTCGAGTGACCATGTTCCAGCAGATAATTGGTCAACAGCTCGCACGAACCATACTGGTCGGAGTCGATCGTCGTGCAGCGCGGATGCGCATACATGGACAGGATGACCGTTCGCACTCCCGGCTGGGGAACAAACTCCTCAAAATCGGGAGCCATGCGGTTCATGTTGAGAATCATGCCGTCGACGGGTCGCTCGACCATGCGGCGCGAGGCATCGGCAAGTGTATAGGGCTTGTCGCCGCCCATCTCGATCATAGTGACGGCAAAATCGTGCTCGCGCGCCGCTTGCATGATACCCTCGAGCGTCGCCAGGTTACCGACACGTGTGATGTTGTACATGCACAGGCCAATAGAACGATACGACCCGCCGCGCAACGCCGCTCCAGCAAAATTGGGACGAAAGCCCAGCTCTTCCATGGCGGCCAGCACACGCTTGCGCGTCTTTTCCGTCACGTTAGGCATACCGTTGACCACGCGAGACACAGTCTGGCGGCTCACGCCAGCGAGCGCCGCAACCTCTGCCGCGCTCGCCGAATGACCATTCCTTGTTTGCTGAGCCATGCCTTCCACGCTAACCTGCTTCCCAACTATTCCCCGCGCCCATGGCGCATCGTACATACATTGATAACGTGCTCATGATACCCGAGCCATATACCACAACATGAAAACTTCTGTCAATCAAAACCGCTTACCGAACAAATACAACCGTTCGCGGCTGTTTGAAGTTGTTTTGTTTCTATACATCCCAGCCGGATGTTAACGTGCTCATTGTCAAATGTTCACGTGCTCATTTTGGTTCTAATCATTTTAAGATAGTGTTTATCGGGCTTTTTCACCGCTGAACGCTAACCAGGGAGCCTCCTGAGCGCAAACGCACAATATCGAACAGCAAGACGAGAGGGTGTATGCATATGTCTTTGCTAAACCGCGTACAGCAGCTGCCGAAGGGCTTTGTTTGGGGCGCCGCAACCGCCGCGTACCAAACGGAAGGTTCCACGAAGGTGGCAGGCAAGGGTAAGACCATGTGGGACGATTACCTTGTCGCCCAGGGTCGCTTTTTGCCCGACCCGGCCAGTGATTTCTACAACCGCTACGAGGAGGATATCCGCCTTTCTGCCGAGCATGGACTCAACGCCATCCGTGTGTCCATCGCCTGGACCCGCATCTTCCCCAACGGCGACGATGCCGAGCCCCTCGCCGAGGGCGTTAAGCACTACCACGAGCTGTTCGCCTGCTGCAAAAAGTATGGCGTCGAGCCCTATGTGTCCCTGCATCACTTTGACTCCCCCGCCGCCCTGTTCAACCAGGGCGACTGGCTCAACCGCAAGACCGTCAACGCCTATGTGCGCTATGCCGAGTTCTGCTTCCGCGAGTTCCGCGAGGTCAAGAATTGGTTCACCATCAACGAGCTCATCAGCCTCTCGCACTCCCAATACATCCAAGGCAACTTCCCGCCCAACCATCACTTTGATGTGACGAGCGGCATCCAGAGCCAGCACAACGAGCTCGTTGCCCACGCCCGCGCCGTCAACCTGTATAAGGATCTTGACGAGACCGAGCACCTGGGCGGACGCATTGGCATGGTCAACGTCCTGACGCCGGCATATCCTGCCACAGACTCGCCCGCCGACCAGCACGCCGCTGACCTGTACAACGCCTTCTACACCGACTTCATCATGGACGGCGCCTTCCTGGGTCACTACTCCGCGCGCACCCTCTCACTCATCAACGAGATTCTGCGTGCCAACAACGCCACGCTTACGGTTGAGGACAGCGACATGGAGGAGCTCGCCAAGGCGGCGCCCCGCAACGATATGTTCGGCCTCAACTACTATCAGTCGGCGTTTATCGCCGCCTACGATGGCGAGTCCACCAACAGCTTTAACGGCACCGGAGACAAGGGCACCTCGTGCTTTAAGTTTAAGGGCGTCGGGCAGCAGGTCGATATGCCGGGTATCCCCACCACCGACTGGGATTGGCTCATCTACCCGCAAGGCCTCTACGACACGCTCAAGCACATCAGCGCCACCTATCCCAACCTCCCCGTCATCTATATCACCGAAAACGGCCTGGGCCACAAGGACCCCGAGCCCGACGCAAACGGCATCGTCGCCGATCCCGAGCGCATCGACTTTGTCGACCAGCACATGGAGAAGGTGCTCCGGGCGCGCGCCGAGGGCGTCGACGTCCAGGGCTACTTTATCTGGAGCCTGCAGGACCAGTTCTCGTGGGCCAACGGCTATAACAAGCGCTACGGCCTGTTCTACATCGACTTCGACACGCAAAAACGCTACATCAAGCAGTCGGCACTCTGGTACAAGGAGCTCGCCGACACTATGGCGGACGCGCAGTAGCGCATCGCCTCGCTTTCCCCCGAGAGGGGAGCGGCCCTATGCGATACAAACCCAGCCGCTCCCCTCTCTCCCCCTGGGACCGACCCCGCCTGCACCCGGGCTTTTAGCAAGCGGGAGACCATATAGGTTTTCAACGTCCATGCCATTAAGATTTCATGCAAAGAGGAGCGTGAACTATGGAATCGATCGTTAAGTTCTTGGAGAAAGGTCAGCCGTACTTCGACAAGGTCTCTAAGAACATCTACCTTCAGGCCATTAAAGACGGCTTTTTGGCAGCAATGCCCATCATCCTGTCTTCTTCTGTCTTCCTGCTTATTTCGACCCTGCCGGGCGTTGTCGCCACGGTCGGCGGCTTTACGCTGCCCGACTGGTGGAACGTCGACGTCGTGAACTTCTGCAACAAGGTTTACAACTTCACGATGGGCGTCGTGGGCATCATGGTCGCCGGCACCACCGCAAGCGCGCTGACCGGCTCCAAGAACCGCCGCATGCCTGCCGGCAAGGCCATCAACGCCACGAGCACCATGGTCGCCGCCATGTGCGCTATGCTCATCTTGGCCGTTACCCAGACGAGTGCCAAGATCGACGGCGCCGATGTCTCGGTGTTCTTTACCGACAACATGGGCACCAAGGGCCTACTGAGCTCCTTTGTCGCCGCATTTGCCACGGTCAACATCTATGCCTTCTGCATTAAGCGAGACATCACCATCAAGCTGCCCAAAGAAGTCCCCGGCGCCATCGCCCAGAACTTCCGCGACATCTTCGCCTTCAGCTTCTCCATCCTGTTTGTCGCCGTCATCGACGTTATCTGCCGCACCTGCTTGGCCGTCCCGTTTGCCAACGTCATCTCCACGCTGGTGAGCCCGCTGTTCGCCGCTGCCGATTCCTACGCCGGCCTCGCCCTCATCTGGTTCATGATCCCGCTGTTCTGGTTCATGGGCATCCACGGCCCCTCGGTCGTTAAGCCTGCCCTCAACGCCGCGCTGTTTGGCAACATCACCACCAACCTCGCCACGCTGCAGGCCGGCGGTCACCCCGCCCTCGCCCTGACCGAGAACTTCGGTAACTACATCGGCGAACTCGGCGGCACCGGCGCCACGTTCATTGTCCCGATCATCTTCCTGCTCTTTATGCGCTCCAAGCAGCTCAAGGCCGTCGGCAAAGCCTCTGTCGTACCCGTGATGTTCGCCGTCAACGAACCGCTGCTGTTCGCCGCGCCCATCATCCTCAACCCGTACTTCCTGATCCCGTTCCTGTTTGCCCCCGTGGCCAACGTCCTCATTGGTAAGTTCTTCATCGACTTTTTGGGCATGAACGGCTTTATCTATGCCATGCCGTGGGCACTCCCCGGACCGATCGGCACCTTCATCGACACCAACTTCCAGCCGATCTCTCTGGTCCTGGTTGTCGTCCTGCTGGTCGTTGACTTCTTAATCTACTACCCGTTCTGCAAGGCCTACGACAACGTCCTGTGCAAGCAGGAGGCCGAGACCCTGGCCGAAGAAGAGGCCGAGGAGACCAAGGCCGTCAAGACCGCTGCCGCCCCCGCCGTTGAGGCTCCTGTTGTCGAGACCGCTTCTGCCACTGAGGCCTCCGCAGCTCCGTCCGCCCTTAAGGGCAAGGATCTGAGGGTTCTGGTTCTGTGCGCTGGCGCCGGCACCTCTGCACTGCTCGCCAACGCGCTTAAGGAAGGCGCCGACGAGCTGGGCATCGACATTACCGCCAACGCCGGTGCCTACGGCAGCCACTACGCCATCATGGACCAGTACAACGTCATCGTCCTGGCTCCGCAGGTTCGCACCTATTACAACGAGATGAAGGCCGACACCGACCGCCTGGGCATCACGCTGCTGTCGCCCAAGGGCAAACAGTACATCGACCTCACTAAGGATCCCAAGGGTGCCGTCGCCTGGATCGAGGAAAACCTCGAGGCATAAGACGCTGACGCCACCTGCCGCTCGCAGAAAAAAAATGGCCCGTGCATCGATGCGTGATGCGCGGGCCATTTTGTTTAGACCGCACCCGTCCTCCTGTTCATCTTAATCTGTAACATCTAGCCGAGTTTTTGGGTCCCAGCTGTTACAGATCGAGGTGAACGCACAGGCCAAGCCAAAAATCTCAATCTGTAACATGTAGACCGCTTTTGACCGCTTAGATGTTACAGATCGAGACAAACGGAATAGGCCGAGCACGTCTACGCCCGCAAGTCCTTTACGCTGGAACGCTCGACCAGCACACCCGAGACAAGCGTACGGCTTCTGGAGCTCGGGGCTTCCAGACCTGCGACGACCTCATTAAGCGCACGGACGCCCAGCTCGCGGTGGCGGAACTTCACCGACGTCAGAATCGAGTTGGGAATCGTCTTGTAGAGCTCATCGTCGAAGCCGATCACGGACACGTCGTCGGGCACACTGAGCCCTTTGTCACGTAAAGCCATCATCACGCCGTTTGCCATGCAGTCGTTAGCCGCAAGGACCGCCGTGCAATCGGGTTTATCGGCAAGCACAAGGCCCGCAGCATAGCCACTATCCGCATTCCAATCGCCTTGCAGAGGCTCGGGCGGCTCAATGCCACGCGTCTCGAGTGCCGCACGCCAACCTTTCATACGGCACTGGCTCGACAGCGACTCTTTCTTACCAGAGACGAAGTACACATTCTTGTGTCCGCGATTCAAGAAGTACTCGCATGCCATGCGCGCGCCGCCCTCTTGGTCGTCACTGACGGTAGAGCAGGTAGGATGTTCCATCGACGTGATAATCACCGTCTTGAGGTCTTTCGGCGCCTCAAAGGTATCAAAGTCATCGATCATCTGGCGCAGGTTGAAAATCATGCCGTCGACGGGAAGCTGCGACATCCTACGTGCCGCTTCGGCAAGGGTCATCTTCTCCCCCGCCCGCTTTTTAATCATCGTGAGCGCAAAGCCTCGCTCTGCGGCGGCATCGGCGATACCGTCAATCATGTCCACGTTGCCGCCCGACAAGTGGAACAGCACCACGCCGATGCACCCGTAACGGCCCAACTTGAGTGAACGCGCGGCAAAGTTCGCCCGGAACCCAAGCGCTTCCATGGCAGCATGGACCCTATCGCGTGTCGACTCTCGCACGCTATCGGGCTCGTTGATCACACGCGACACCGTCTTGAGAGAAACGCCCGCGGCAATCGCCACATCGTTCATCGAGACATTTTTCTTGTCCATCGTTGCCACTGCTTCTCCACTCGGTTCTCTATCGCTTGCTTTTTGCGTTCTAGCATACACTACCTGCCCGACTGACAAATCAACCGTTTATCGGACGATATCGACCGTTCACCTGTAAATCCTTGTTGCTCTTCGAAAAATGTCTTACGTTGTCATTAACGAAATGACAACGTTGTCATTTCGCAATGCCTTCCTTGAGCAGGAAGGTTTCCGGGCAGTCCTGACCATCCATCGACGACCAGTTCCATCCACATGCATCGCGCATCAAGTAGCAAAGGAGCTTTATGGACGCCATCGTAAAGATGCTCGAAAAGCATCAACCGTTCTTCGAGAAGATCTCGAGGAACATCTACCTCCAGGCCATCAAAGACGGATTCCTTGGGTGCATGCCCATCGTCCTTACCTCTTCGATCTTTCTGCTGATCGCCACCCTTCCCGGCGTAGTTGGAATCACGTTGCCCCAGCCGCTCATCGACTGGTGCAACAAGCTGTACAACTTCACCATGGGCGTCATGGGCATCATGGTTGCCGGCACCACCGCCAAGAACTTTACGGCTTCCATGAACCGTCGCATGCCCGCCGGCAAGGTGCTCAACGACGGCTCCACCATGGTTGCCGCCCAGTGCAGCATGCTGCTGCTCGCTGTTACGCAGTTCACCACCAAGTTCAACGGCTCCGAGCTTTCTGTCTTCGATTGCACCAGCATGGGTACGCGCGGTCTGTTCTCGGCCTATATCGCCGCGTTCATTACCGTGTGGGTCTATAAGTTCTGCGTCTCGCGCGATCTGACCATTAAGCTGCCCAAGGAGGTTCCGGGCGCCATCGCCCAGAACTTCCGCGACATCATCCCCTTTGGCGGCGCTGTCATCATCTGCGGCATCATCGATGTTGTCGTGCGCAACCTCATGGGCGTTCCGTTCTCCGAGCTGCTCATCAAGCTGCTCTCCCCGCTCTTTACCGCTGCAGAAACCTATCCTGGCCTTATCCTTATCCAGGCAGCCACCGCGTTCTTCTGGTTCATCGGCGTCCACGGTCCCTCGATCGTCCAGCCGGGCATCGACCCCATCCGTCTTGCCAACCAGGCCGAGAACCTGCAGGTTCTGCTGGCAGGCGGCCACCCCGCCCACTCCCTCACCTTTAACATGTCGCTCGTGGGTGAGTTCGGCGGCACCGGCGCCACGTTCATCGTGCCGCTTCTGCTGATTCTCTTTATGAAGTCCAAGCAGCTCAAAGCCGTCGGTAAGGCCTCGATTGTTCCTGTTGCCTTCGCCGTCAACGAACCGCTGCTCTTTGGCGCGCCGATGATCCTTAACCCCTACATGCTCGTCCCCTTTGTTGCCGCCGGCTGCGTCAACGTAAGTGTTGCCAAGTTCTTTATCGATAACGTGGGCATGAACGGCTTCTCCTTCGTGGTGCCTTGGGCCACCCCTGCCCCCATCGGCATCTTCATCACCACGAACTTCCAGCTTATCGCCCTGGTGTTTGTCGCGATCATCATCTTGCTGGACGCCATCATCTACCTGCCGTTCTTGAAGGCATACGATAAACTGCTCTGTGACCAGGAGGCCGAGCGCGCCGCCGAGCTGGGTCTCGAGTCCAATGGCGCCGCTTCCGTCGCCGCCAACGCCTCTACGCCCGCTGCCGAGCAGGCCACCGCTTCCGTCGAGACGACCGTTGCCGCCGCCGACAGCAAGCCTGTCGCCGATCAGCCCGAGCCCGCTGCCGATGCATCCGCCAAGAAGGATGTCGATGGCCTGAAGGTCCTCGTCCTGTGCGCCGGCGCCGGCACCTCTGCCATGCTTGCCAACGCCATCAAGGAAGGTGCCGCACAGACCGGAGAGAACATCGCTTCCTCTGCCGGTGCTTATGGCCAGCACACTGCCATCATGGATCAGTACGACGTCATCGTGCTCGCCCCGCAGGTTCGTAGCTACTACAACGACATGAAGGCCGACACCGATCGTCTGGGCATTAAGCTGCTCGCCCCGCGCGGCAAGGAATATATCGACCTTACCCGCGACCCCGCCGGCGCCATCAAGTGGCTCCGCGAGAACCTCGACTAGTTCCTCCCTCTGTTGGTGCCCGGATCCCCAGTTCGGGCACCTCTCCCTATTCGTATCCCACAGAAAGGATGACTTATGAACAACCCCATGCAGTTCCCCGACGGCTTTGTGTTTGGCGGCGCCACCGCCGCTTACCAGGTTGAGGGCGAGACCCGCACGCACGGCAAGGGCAAAGTGCCCTGGGACGATTTCCTGGCAGCTCAGGGTCGCTTCTCCCCCGATCCTGCAAGCGACTTCTACAACAAATATCCGGTCGATATCGATTTGTGCCAGCGCTTTGGCATTAACGGCATTCGCGTCTCCATCGCTTGGAGCCGCATCTTCCCCAGTGGCACTGGTGAGATTAACCCCGAGGGTGTCGCTTTCTATCACGAGCTTTTCGCCACCTGCAACAAAGCTGGCGTTATCCCCTATGTCACGCTCGATCACTTCGATACGCCCGAGGCCTTTTACCAGAACGGCGGCGAGGGTTTCCTGACGCGCGCGACGATCGACGCCTTCGTCGAGTACGCCAAGTTCTGCTTTGCCGAGTTCACCGAGGTCAAGCACTGGTTCACGTTTAACGAGATTCCCGCAACCGCCGAGGGCAGCTTTATCGTCGGCAACTGGCCGCACGGCGAGAAGTACCGCCTGGACAAGGCCTTCCAGCTCATGCACAACATGATGGTGGCCCACGCCAAGGCTGTCGTCGCCTTCCATGAGGGCGGCTTTGAGGGCGAGATCGGCATTGTCCAGAACCTGGAGCCCAAGTATCCCCTCGATCCCAACAGCGCTGCCGACTGCGAGGCGGCTCGTATGGCCGACGTCATCAACAACCGCTGGGTACTCGACGCCACCTTCCGCGGCCACTATGCAGCCGACACCATGGAGGCCGCGACCAAGCTGGCCCATATCGCCGGCGGCGAGCTCGACGTCCGCGACGAGGACATCGCCGCGCTGACCGCCGCGCTCCCCTACAACGATTGCCTGGGCGTCAACACCTACAAGTGTCAGTTCCTGCGTGCCGCCGAGGGCGAAAACGACATCAACCACAATGGCACCGGCGACAAGGGCTCCTCGCGCTGGTTCCTCAAGGGCGTGGGCGAGTCATGCGTGCGCGAAGGCGTACCCACCACCGATTGGGACTGGATCATCTATCCCGAGGGCCTCTACGACCTGCTGCTCCGCATTAAAAACGATTACCCCAACTACAAGAAGATCTACATCACCGAGAACGGCATGGGCTATAAGGACGACTTCGAGGATGGCTTTATCGACGACGCCCCTCGTATCGACTACATGCGTCAGCATCTCGCGTGGATCCTCAAGGCAATCGACGGCGGCGTGAACGTCGACGGTTACTTTGTGTGGTCGCTGCAGGACCAGTTCTCCTGGACCAACGGCTACAACAAGCGCTACGGCCTGTTCTACATCGACTTTGAGACCCAGAAGCGCTATCCCAAGGCGAGCGCGTACTGGTACAAGAACGTCGCGGAGACCGGCCTGCTCATGGCCTAACTTTTGCCGCATACTCCCTGTCGGCCGCATGCGAATCCCTCCACGGGTTCGCATGCGGCCTTTTTTGTTTTGGCTCGACCCGAGCAGGCCGTTTGTCTCGATCTGTAACATCTAGTCGAGTATTTCGGCCCTACCTGTTACAGATCAAGACAAACGAGCGGCCCGAACTTGAAGATCTCGATCTGTAACACGTAACCGAGTATTCCGGCCCTAGCTGTTACAGATCAAGACAAACAGAACGCCCGAGCAGAAATATCTCAATCTGTAACACGTAGCCCACTTTCGACCGTCTACCTGTTACAGATCAAGACAATAAGATAGTCAAATCCAAACTTTCCAAGCAGTTATGAAGCATGGTTTCTAGTTTTCGGTATCACGAACATACTTTCGGTATCATTTAATGGTATTATGATATCGAAAGTATGTTCGTGATACCGAAAGGAGCCGCATGCGCCAGTTCGATTACACCACAGTCCCAGCGGAACTCGAAGCAACTCCAATCACCAACCTCCTCCTCTCGATACGCGAGCATAAAGGCCGACAGCTTGCTCTGAGTCAAGTCAAACCCGAGCTTCTATCGTCCCTAATGGAGGAGGCTAAGATCCAAAGCACCCGATCCTCCAACGGACTTGAAGGAATTGTTACCACCCAAAAAAGACTCAAAGCGATCATGGCGTATTCCGCCAAGCCAAGCTCCCGCGCAGAGGAAGAAATCGCTGGATACCGAGATGTGCTGTCGCTTATTCACGAGCAACACGATTCCATTCCCATAACGCCATCGGTCATTCTGCAGTTGCATCGTGACCTCATGGCGCACACGGCAATCTCGTATGGAGGCCATTGGAAGGATAGCGATAACGAAATCGTCTCCATTGACGATCAAGGTAATCGATTTGTGCGCTTTAGGCCCCCTTCGGCTCTAGCAACCCCGGGACTTATTAAAGAAGCCTGCCAGTCCCTCAACGATGCTTTATCTCGCCAAGTTTGCGATCCCCTCCTTATATCGCTCCGCTTTATCTTCGATTTTGTCAGTATTCATCCCTTCAACGATGGCAATGGCAGGATGAGCCGGCTCCTTACAACGCTGCTGCTCGAAAAGACTGGATACGACGTTGCGCGTTACATCAGCATCGAACGACTTATTGAAGACAACAAAGCGCTTTACTACAACGCCCTCGCTGCAAGCTCCACTGGATGGAATGAAAATCAAAACACCGAAGCACCCTTTATCCGTTTCATGCTCGGAACAACCCTGGCCGCCTACCGACAGCTCGAACAGCGTACCTTAATTGAATCAAGCACTCGTCCCATGTCGAAGCAAGCGCGCATCGCCGTTCTATTTCAACAGAGACCCGGCGTCATTAAGAAATCAGACATCCGATCCAACTGCCCCGATATCAGCGAGGTTACCGTTAAACGAACCCTCAGTCAGCTTGTTAGTTGCAGCGCAATCGAAAAAACAGGGGCGGGTCGTTCGACGGGCTACATACTCAAAGACGTCCATGCTCTAGAACTATTCTTGCAATCCACAATACCCGATAGCGAGGCCGCAATAACAAAAGAGGCCCCAAAGGATAAGCTCCTTGAACGTGTAAGCCACGCCGAGGATGAAAGCAGAGAGGGGCTCTATGAAGACTACGATTCATTCTCAAGGGACATAAAGACGAAATACGGAGTCTAGTCATATCCCAGAATAGCCTCATCCTTGTTGCCCAAAATTATTTGCGCGTCATTTTAAAGCGGTACCCCTGCGCCGGCTGGGGGGTGTTCCTATAGTTTTGTCAACCGTCGGGGCTACTCCCGGTAGGGCACCCGGTCGCGCATCACGGCGTATATCGCCCTGAGCCGCTTCCTCGCGACGGCCTTGAGCGCCCGCCCGTGCCCCATGC
>NZ_JBBNLM010000016.1:0-46165 GCF_040092475.1 Collinsella sp. CLA-ER-H10 | reverse complement strand
ATGGGGCACGGGCGGGCGCTCAAGGCCGTCGCGAGGAAGCGGCTCAGGGCGATATACGCCGTGATGCGCGACCGGGTGCCCTACCGGGAGTAGCCCCGACGGTTGACAAAACTATAGGAACACCCAATGACTAGGTGAATAGCAAAAGCCCCGCAGTCGGAGCGGACTGCGGGGCTCATGAAGAGAGGCTAGTTTGTGGGCGCCTTGCCTGGCGCCCACAAGAGAGGCAACAGAGTAGAGACTACTCGTGGATGCGGGTACCGGAGAGGCCGGCCATGGTCTCGGCGGCCTTGTCCAGGGCGCCGATGATGCAGGTGCGGCCCTTGCGGGAACGGGCGAACTTGATGGCAGCGCGGACCTTGGGCTCCATGGAACCCTTGCCGAACTGGCCCTCGTCGGCCAGGCGCTCGGCCTCGTCGGCGGTGATGTCCTCGAGCTCCTCCTGGTTGGGCTTGCCAAAGTTGATGGCGACATGCTCAACGGCGGTCAGCAGGAACAGAACGTCGGCGTCGCAGTCCTCGGCCAGCAGCTCGCCGCCCAGGTCCTTGTCGATGACGGCGGGAACGCCCTTGTAGCAGCCCTTGTTCTCGTAGTCGCGGACGACGGGGATGCCGCCGCCACCGCAGGCGATGACGATGAACTCGTTGTCGAGCAGGTTGAGGATGGAGTCAGCCTCGACGATCTTCTTGGGATCGGGGGAAGCGACGACGCGACGCCAGCCGCGGCCGGAATCCTCGACGAAGACCTTGGAGGGATCCTCGGCCATGAACTCCTTGGCCTGCTCCTCGGTGTAGAAGGGGCCGATCGGCTTGGTCGGGTTCTTGAACGCGGGATCATCCGGATCGCACTCGATCTGGGTGACGACGGTGGCGGCGTGCCAACGCTTATAGCGCTTGTGCATCTCGCGGCCGATGCCCTGCTGTAGGTGATAACCAATGTAGCCCTGGGACATGGCGCCGCACTCGGGCAGCGGCATCTCGGGGGTACCGATGGCATCGTGGGCAGCGGCGAAGGCGTTCTGAATCATGCCGACCTGCGGGCCGTTGCCGTGGGTGATGATGATCTCATTGCCCTGCTCGATGAGACCGAGGAGAGCGTGGGCGGTGTTGCTCACGGCCTCGATCTGCTCGACGGGGTTGTTGCCGAGGGCGTTGCCGCCAAGGGCGACGACAATACGATCGGGCTTGCCAAGAGGCTTAGACATTGCTGGAATCCTTTCTGTAAAAGTCCTACAACCCATTAATAACCCGCGTCCGTGCGATACGCGAGTTTATTAAGGTTTATATTCTCTTTATCGCTCATTTTATTCATTTTGAAAATAGCGGAACGGTGAACGGTCGTTTTTATCCGCTCAGCGTACAGAACCCCAGCTCAAGCATATCTACGCCATTTACGTGCAACTTTATTTTAATAGAGCAGGGATTAGACCAGATTATGCAAACTATATCTTTGCTAAACACAAAACAGGCAGCGCAATATCTTACTCGCACTATACGAGATTCTATGCACTTATAAGTCGAGTATGCACCCCTGCAAAAACAAGGGGCTTTTCATCCAGCAAAAGGAATAAAGAAGGGCTCCGAAAAGACGGCAGCAACCCTGTCCTCCCCCGCGTCCCAAAGTGGCGCGAGGTTTCGCGGCAAAGCCGCGAAACAGCGAAGGGAACGGAATACCCGGCCAACTACGTCCTTCATCCGCCCACACAATCCGAGGACGTAGTCGTAGCAGGATCTGAGGGCTAACCTTCGCGGGCACTCCGCAGGACGAAAGAACCCCCGCCGCACGTAGTGCGCAGCGGGGGTTCTTTCATGTCCGAGGACGTCCGCGAAGGTTAGCCCTCAGATCCTGCGGTGGGAGACCTAGGCCTCGTTGTACACCGTCTTGAGCTTCAGCAGGTGCTGATAGCGGTCCATGGCGGCCTGCTCATTCTCCTTGAAGAGCTCCTCGGCGCGCTCGGGGAAGGAACGCGTCAGCGAAGCGTAACGGGCCTCGTTCATCAGGAACTCCTGATAACCGCCCGCGGGCTCCTTGGAATCGAGCGAGAACTTCTTGCCGGCAGCAGCCTCGGGGTTGAAGCGGAAGAGGTTCCAGTAACCGCACTCGACAGCCTTCTTCATCTCGGCCTGGCAGTTCTGCATGCCACCCTTCTTGATGGAGTGCATCTCGCAGGGGCTGTAGCCGATGATGAGAGACGGGCCGTCGTAGGCCTCGGCCTCGTGAATGGCCTTGAGGGTCTGAGCCGGGTTGGCGCCCATGGCGACCTGCGCCACGTAGACGTAGCCGTAGCTCATGGCGATCTCGGCCAGGGACTTCTTCTTGGTCACCTTACCGGCAGCGGCGAACTGAGCGACCTGGCCCAGGTTCGAGGCCTTGGAGGCCTGACCGCCGGTGTTGGAGTAGACCTCGGTGTCGAAGACGAAGACGTTGACGTTGTGGCCGGAAGCCAGGACGTGGTCCAGGCCGCCGAAGCCGATGTCGTAGGCCCAGCCGTCGCCGCCAAAGATCCAGAAGGACTTCTTGGTGAGGTAAGCCTTGTCGGCGAGGATCGCCTTGGAAGCGTCGCAGCCGCACTTCTCGAGCTCGGCAACGTAAGCAGCGGCAGCGGTCTTGGAGGCCTCGGCGTCGTTGACGGAGTCAATCCAAGCCTGGCCGGCGGCCTTGAGCTCATCGGACGGACCATCAGCAGCGATGATGTCCTGGGTAGCGGCGATCAGCTTGTGCTGAACGGCCTCATAGCCAACGGCCATGCCCAGACCGTGCTCGGCATTGTCCTCGAACAGGGAGTTGTTCCACGCCGGGCCGTGACCGTCCTTGTCCTTGCAGTAAGGAGCGGTGGCAGCGGGGTTGCCCCAAATGGAGGAGCAGCCGGTGGCGTTGGAAATGAACATGCGGTCGCCAGCGACCTGGGTCACCAGACGTGCATAGGCGGTCTCGGCGCAGCCGGCGCAGGAACCCGAGAACTCCAGGTAGGGCTGCTTAAACTGGCTACCCTTGACGTTGGCCGCGATGAGCTCCTTCTTCTCGGAGACGTTCTCGACCATGTAGTCCCAAACGGGCTGCTGGTCCATCTCCTGCTCGGTGGGAACCATCTCGAGGGCGCCCTTGGGGCAAACCTTGACGCAGTTGGTGCAACCCATGCAGTCGAGCGGGGACACGGCCATGGTGAACTTCATGCCCTTGGCCTTGGGGCCCATGGCGTCGAGCGTGCGGGTAGCCTCGGGCGCGGCGGCAGCCTCGTCCTCGGTCATCGCGAACGGACGGATGGTGGCATGCGGGCACACGTAGGCGCACTGATTGCACTGGATGCACTTGGTCTCATCCCAGTGGGGAACGACCACGGCGACGCCGCGCTTCTCGTATGCGGAGGCGCCCAGCTCAAACTGGCCGTCGGCGCAATCGACGAAGGCGGAAACAGGCAGGCTGTCGCCGTCCATGCGATCGATGGGCTCGAGCAGGTTCTTGACCTGCTGGGCGATAGCGGACTTGGTCTCCTCGGAGAGCTCGACGGGAGCGGCATCCTCGGCGGTAGCCCAGTCGGCCGGAACCTCGAACTTACGGAAAGCGGTAGCGCCGGCATCGATGGCCTTGTGGTTGGCGTCGACGATGGCCTGGCCCTTCTTCATGTAGGACTTGGTAGCCGCGTCCTTCATGTACTGCAGGGCGTCCTCGGCGGGCAGGACCTTGGCCAGCGCGAAGAAGGCGGACTGGAGTACCGTGTTGGTGCGCTTGCCCATGCCGACCTTGGCGGCCAGGTCGATAGCGTCAATCAGGTAAACGTTGACGTTGTTGTTCGCGATGTAGCGCTTGGCCACGGCGGGCATGTGCTCGGCGAACTCCTCGTCGCTCCACTGGCAGTTGACCAGGAAGGTGCCGCCCGGCTTGACGTCGCGGACCATCTTGAAGCCCTTAACGATGTAGCTGGGGTTATGGCAGGCGACAAAGTCGGCCTTGGTCACGTAGTACGGCGAGCGAATCGGGGAATCACCAAAGCGCAGGTGCGAGACGGTGACGCCGCCGGTCTTCTTGGAGTCGTACTGGAAGTAGGCCTGGACGTACTTGTCGGTGTGGTCGCCGATGATCTTGATCGAGTTCTTGTTGGCGCCGACGGTACCGTCGCCACCCAGACCCCAGAACTTGCACTCGATGGTGCCGGGGGCTGCGGTGTTGGGCGCATCCTCGGCCTCGGGCAGGCTCAGGTTGGTCACGTCATCGACAATGCCGATGGTGAACTCGCGCTTGGGCTCGTCCTTCTTGAGCTCCTCGAAGACAGCGAACGCGGACGCGGGAGGCGTGTCCTTGCTGCCCAGGCCATAACGGCCGCCGACGACCTTGATGCCCGTCTTGCCGGCCTCGTAGAGAGCGGAGACGACGTCCTGGTAGAGCGGCTCGCCGATGGAACCCGGCTCCTTGGTACGGTCCATGACGGCGATCTTCTGGACGGTCTCGGGGAGAACGTCGACGAAGTGCTTGATGGAGAACGGACGGAACAGACGAACCTTGACCAGGCCGACCTTCTCGCCGTGAGCGTTGAGGTAGTCGATGACTTCCTCGAGCACGTCGCAGAAGGAGCCCATGCACACGACGACGCGATCGGCATCGGGAGCGCCGTAGTAGTTGAACAGGCCGTAATCGGTGCCGAGCTTCTCGTTGATCTTCTTCATGTAGCCCTCGACGACGGCGGGAAGCTCGTCGTAGACCTTGTTGCAGGCCTCACGGTTCTGGAAGAAGATATCGCCGTTCTCGTGGCTACCGCGGGTGCGCGGGTGCTCAGGGTTGAGCGCGTGGTCGCGGAAAGCCTGGACGGCGTCCATGTCGCACATCTCGGCCAGATCCTTGTAGTCCCACATGGCGACCTTCTGGATCTCGTGGCTGGTGCGGAAGCCGTCGAAGAAGTTAAGGAACGGGGTCTTTCCCTCGATGGCGGCGAGGTGAGCCACCGGCGAGAGGTCCATGACCTCCTGGACGTTGCCCTCGGCGAGCATGGCGAAGCCGGTCTGACGACAGGCCATGACGTCGGAGTGATCGCCAAAAATGTTCAGGGCGTGGGAAGCGACACAACGCGCGGAGACGTGGAAGACGCCCGGGAGCTGCTCGCCCGCGATCTTGTACATGTTCGGGATCATCAGGAGCAGACCCTGAGAAGCCGTGTAGGTGGTGGTCAGAGCACCGGCGCCCAGCGAACCGTGAACGGTACCGGCCGCACCTGCCTCGGACTCCATCTCGACGACCTTGACCGGGGTGCCGAAGATGTTCTTGCGACCCTGGGCCGCCCACTGGTCAACATGGTCGGCCATCGGGCTGGACGGCGTAATGGGATAGATTCCCGCTACCTCGGTGTACGCATACGAAACATATGCGGCTGCCTCGTTGCCGTCCATAGACTTAAACTTACGCGCCATATACCCCTCTCCTCTCATATAGGTATACAGGCCCCGGCGATTGCCGGGATATTGGAGTGATGGGATTTACGCTGTTGCTTCCAATCATCTGGCAGGCAGGCTCAGCAGCAGGTACGTGGCGTGGAGAGAAGACATGCCGAGGCGAGGGGCAACTGATGCGCCCCACAGACCCGACCGCCCGTCTTGCACATGACCGAGCGCCGCAAAGGCCGCATGCCGGATGCTCCCGGGCACGCCCCGGCGATGGGAAGCGCCCGCAACGGAAATCCGCATGCGGGTTTATTGTACCCCGCCGTCAAGTGTAATTTCGGCAAATATAGGCGGGCGGTAAAGGTTTACCTCGGGTGACTGCCGGGAGCAAAATGATCCCTTGGGGACGGAGGGACCATTTGGCGGGACTGGCTAGAGGGCACCGAAGAGGATGGCGTAGGTAGTGGATTCGCCGAGTTTGAGCTCGTCGCCGGGATTAAGTTGGGCGGAACGACCGGGCTCGACCTGAATGCAGACGCGCGTGGCCCCGTTTACCACCACGGTTCCGTTGGTGGACGACAAGTCCTCGACGTGCCAGATATTTTGAGCATCGCACCAGATATGGGCATGGCGGGCCGAGACATCGTCGCCGACGTCGGTAATATCGCCCTCACCAGTGGCCAGCGCGCCAATCTCAACACCCTGCTCACTCGGCTGAATCCAGCGCGGGGCGCTCACGACAAAACTGTTTTGTATGCGCAGCAAGCCCAAGGGGTGTGCCGGGGCGGGTTCGCGTTCGCCCGCGGTCATCGACATGCCAAGCGAACGAGGCGTGGATGTGCCTCCGCCACAGGTCGCGTGCGCGTAGTCGATGGCATAGTTCACCGAGGACCGCACATCCGCCGAACAACCGACGGCGACAAACAGCACCAGCACGGCCTCGGCGCGCTCGGCGGGCATGAGTTCCGCCGCCTGGGACAGGCGATCGAGCGCGTTGCGATAGAGATTCGTGTCCTGGTGGCACTCTTCGAGCGCGCGTACCATCGGTTCACCTGCAGGACCGCACACCATATTGATCACAGCCGTGGAGTCCATGGGATTGCGCTGGCGCAGGGCCAGTTGCGACATAATACGCGCAGCCGAGGTACCGTATTCGGCAAAGTAGCGCTGCTGAAGCGTGCCGACCGGCGCGCGAACGATAAAGCGGGAAACCCAAGAGCGATCGGCGGCTCGGCTCTGCGGGCTGCGGCCGTCGGCGAGCGGACGGGACGAAAGCACCAAGCCGCACAGCTCGATATGGCTCAGATGCGCCGTGCGCTTAAAGATGTCAAACATGGCCCCGCATGGGGTGAGCTCAACTTGAGATGCCATGACCTAGGCCTCCTTGGTCGTAGAAATAGAATCGGACGATACTTCGACAGGTCCGCCAAAAGTACGGGCAGCTGCGGCTCCACCGGCAAGCGGAGTCGCCATCTGGGCTTTTGTGCGTCGCGGTGCCGAAACGGGAAGTTCAAAGGCAAAGCCCATCGCAAGCAAAAACCACGTAAGCGTATAGGTTGCAACCAGAGCGGCAACAAGGCCGCCCATCACGGCGCGTTGGGAAAATACGCTACATGCAGCCACAACCAACACCGGAACCTCGCAGGCAGAAAGCGCAAGCACACCCTGCAGGAACCCCGAGCGCCGATTGCGCGCAAATGCCCCCGTGACAACGCCGGCTATGCCTGGCAGTGCCAACGCCAGTGCGGCAATAATACCCGGTAGCGACCCAGACCACACGAGCGACCCCAAAGTCGCCGTCACGCGGGCGCCCGACGCCAGCAGCGCGGCCGAAACCACGACCACAGCCCAAACCACGCTGCAAACGACCGCCGCACCGATCATCGCCGTGCGACGAACCGCGCGGCCGGACGCATCCATGGGGCACGGCGTGAGCGGCTCGCCGCGGAGCGAACGACCGACATTTTGCGCATAGTGGTCACAAAACGCCGAGAGCGCCGCCTCGACCGCCGCCGGCTCGGGACGATCTTTTTGATGGCTGGACAGACAGGCCATCACCACGTCGAACAGCTGGGCATCGACAAACGCCAGCGCATCGCGTAGCTCTTCGGAATCCGGCTCAAGCCCTAGCTGCTGGGCCTGCTCGGCCGCGGCGAGCGCCACATCGGGCTCACGACGAAGCAGCTGAGTCAAATCACAACCGGGCGCATGGGCACCAATGGGATAGCCGGGCCGCGTGTCCATCTTGAGACGGTAGGGGCTCGCGATGTCGCGCGTCTTTTTGCGCGAACCCGAGGTGCCCGAAGTGCTCGGCGCGGCTTCGTATGGCGCGACGCCGGCAATGAGCTCGTAAACCGTGCTTGCCGCGGCATAGACGTCGATCGCCGGCGACATACGCAAAGCGCGCAGGTCGGGAATATCGTCGGTGAGCATCTCGGGCGGAGCGTAGGCCACCGTCGCGCGACGCAGCGTGGCATAGCGCTCGGTAAAGGATGCCTTGCCGCCGGTACCGGCCACGGCCGACGCAGGCTCGAGCGCCAGCGACGAGCCAAAGTCGATCAGGCACAGGTCAAAGGTGCCCTCGGCAAGCTGCCGGTCAAGCGGTAAACGCGCCGTACGCACCATAATATTAGCGGGCGAGATATCGCGATGGACAAAGCCCTCCCCCACCAGGCTCATGCGGCAGAGCAGGTCGAACAGGTCGCGCCCCAAGCGCGCCGCCACAAGCGGCGATAGGCGTCCGGCATCGTCCACGGCGAGTCGCGAGCGCAAGCGGGCGAGCGTCTCGCCCTCGACCCATTCCATGACAATTGCAGGCACACCGTCAACCTCGCCCCAGCCATAGAGGCGGGGAAAGCCCTTAAGGCCCGAAAGGGCGCGATGGCATTCATATTCCTCGCGAAATGCCGCTTTGAACTTGGCGACCAGCGACTCATGGGCGGCATCGTCGTCAAACTCATCGCGCGTCGGCAAGATGAGCTGTTTGAGTGCTACGTCCTCGCCTTGGGCGTTGACAGCACGCGTCACGCGGCCGATACCGCCACGGCGCATGGTGGCATCGTCGGCAAACAGTATCGTAAAACGACGCAGATAGGCAGGCAGTTCGTCCTGACCGAGCGCAATGGCCGGCTCAAACCCGTCGACACGCGCCAGGCGCAGGCCGACCATGGGATCGCGACCGAGCGATTGTGGTGTGGTGGATGCAAGATCGGTCATCATAGGGCAAGCGCCGCCACGTTATTGTTGAAGTTACCGAGCGCGACGTCATCATCGCCGTAATGGCCGACCCATTGACATAGGTTGGTGCAACAGCCCCACAGATTGGCATACTGCTGATACCACCTTGACCGGGGCGAGAATGTCTGACGACCGAACTCGGCTCGAATGACAAACATCTCCCCGACCAGGCTGTCGCACGGCCTGGGATCTCCCGTAGAGTTATAGGTCGAGACCACGTCATTGGCACGAGAAACATAGCCGTCGAGCATGTTGTACTTGGTCACAAGCCAACTGTGAATGCTCTCTTCCTCAGCAGCGGAAAGGCCGCCGGAGTTTGCATCGTTGTCAGTGTTGCCGCCCGTCGAGCCGCCGTTTCCAGGCCCTCCGGTAGAGGAACCCGACCCAGAGCCGCCGCCCGAACTCGATGAATCCGAGCCGGAGCCAGAAGTATCCGAGCTACCGGGCTTTCCGGACTGCTGGGCGTCCTGCTCCTTTTGCTGCTCGACCTTATTCACCGTTGCCGCCACGCTATTGTTGGACAATCGATCGATGATCTTGGTGTTGGTGAGCACGATGGTTTTGCCATTGGCAAGCGTGACTTCGTTGTCCGGGGCCTCGGCGCCGTCCGCATCGTCGGTGCCAAACACAATATGCCCGACCACACTTGCCCAAGCATATCCAGTCGTGGTGCCCAGATCGCTTTTGACCTCATGCCCCACGCGCGGTTCGCGTGCGGCATGCGCCTGCATCATGGACGGCACGGTCATGCCATAGGCAGAAACGCCAGCTATGACCAGCACCAGCGAGCACGATAGCAGTGCGTACGCCCGCGGCGCCAAGCCCAGTCGGCGTCGTATGCGCACCGCGGCGCCGCGCTTTGTCTGAGTGCCACCGGGCCGCATGCGTTCTCCTCCAACAAAAACACGCCGCTCGGGAGCGGCGCATTCATTCGAATCCATATTTGAGTGTATCAGCGAACCAAAAAGGTTGCGCAACGAATGGACAAATTAAGGATGCGAGCGGAAGCATCCATGCGATAAGCGGATACGAAGCATCTTTGTTGCACAACAAACTCACAGTCGCACGGGGAAATTATGACTACCCCGTGCGTCGCGAGGAAAACATACGGCAGGAGCAGGCTCGCCACCTAAATCGCGCGGCGGGCCTCGATGGCGCGGCCAAGCGTAAGCTCGTCGGCATACTCCAAGTCGCCGCCCACGGGAAGGCCGCTTGCCAGACGCGACACCTCGACGCCCAACGGCTTGATGGTACGGGCCAGATAGCTCGCCGTGGTCTCGCCCTCAATATTGGGGTTGGTGGCGATGATGACCTCGTGGATGTCCTCGTGGCCCAAGCGTGCCAGCAGCTCTCGAATGTGCAGCTGCTCGGGGCCAATCTTGTCCATGGGACTGATCACGCCGCCCAATACGTGGTAGAGGCCGTGGTAGCTGCCCGTGCGCTCGATCGCCTGGACATCGCGCGGCTCGCCCACCACGCAAATGCGAGTGGTATCGCGCATCGGGTCCTGGCAGATGGAGCACTCGTCGGCCGTGGCGTAGTTAAAGCAGCGGCTGCAAAAGTGGACCTCCTGCTTGACCTCCAGGATGGCCTCGGCCAGGCGGCGCGCCTCCTCGGCGTCGGCCTCCAACAGGTAATAGGCGATGCGCTGGGCCGACTTGGGACCAATGCCCGGCAGACGGCCCAGCTCATCGAGCAGTTTTTGCAGACTGTGGTTGGCACTCATATATATGCGTGTCTTAGAACGGCATGCCCGGGATGTTGAGGCCGCCGGTGATGGCGCCCATCTGCTTGTTGGCGAGCTCGTTGACGCCGCGGACGGCCTCGTTGACGGCAGCCATGATCATATCCTGCAGCATATCGACGTCCTCGGGATCGAGCGCATCGGGATCGATGGTGAGGTTGACGAGCTCCATCTCGCCGTTAACGGTCACCTTGACCATGCCGCCGCCGGCAGAGGCGTCGACGGTCTGGGACTTGAGGTTCTCCTGCGCGGCGGCAAGCTGCTCCTGCATCTTGCGAGCCTGCTTCATCATCTGCTGCATGTTCATACCGGCCATGATGGCTCCTTTACGTGCGGCCGCACGCCGAGCTGCAAGGGCAGCCGGAGCACGGCGGGACTTTCAAACTCAAAAATCGTACCACGGCGCGCGGCGAGAGAGCGGGGCGGACGTGTTACCTCAGTCGATATACATGTCCTCCAATACAAACCGCACTCAAAGATTATGCAAGGTCGAATTATGCAAGGTTGCATAATATCGCACACTCAATCTAGTAGAGCCGAATCCGGCATTTCATGTGCGCCACTAAATAGCTAAATGCCGAACCGCTGCTCGAGGCGGCGCACATGGCGGCAGGGTATAATTTGATTGCCATAGATAGTAATTTGGAGGTGCCCCATGAATGCCCCCAACGCGCTCCAAAACATCCGCTCAAAACACCCCGTTGCATATGTGGTTCTCTATCTCTTTGTCGGCTGGGCATTGCTGGTTGTCATCACCCATGCCATAGCTTTTGGAGCAGAACTGCTGATAGCCAGCTCGGACCAGCCCGTCGTCAAATGGGAGACGACCGATGAGTGCACCGACGGAACCCGAACCGTCTACTACAACAGCCCGTCCCTCTATCAAGAGTTCAAGGTCAAGATAAAGGACTTCAAGATTGTCGATGCCGAGCTAGGCGTTTATTTGGCAATCGGAGCAACCATTAACGCCGAGCAAGTCGAGTACACGGACAGCCATGCGACGTATCGTATCGACCTCAGCATCCTAGGCCGACCGTCACGCACCTGTCTGCTCAAATGCGACATACGCGGCACCACACTACACATGTCCGAAATACAGATGCGCCCGGACAAGGGGTCCTCTTCTTGAGCAGTATACCCGCCTGCGCAGCTACTCCACCGGCTTGAAGATGGTGGCCTGGCCAAAGACGCTGCGGATGAGGGCCTTGGCCTCGTCCTCGGTCTGCGGGATGCTCGGGGCTGCGCCCTGATGGCCGAAGGGGCTGCCAGCACCGGGATTGGATTCCCAGGGAGCGGCGGGGACGTCGTCGTTTGCAGAGGCTGCGGGTGCCACAGCAGCGTCCTTGGTCGCGGACGCCGCACCCGGCACGTCGAACGGGGGCAGATCGTCCCCGCCGGCATCGGCAGCAAAACCACCGACCATAGCATCGTCGTAGGGCACCTGCTCGGATTCCCATGGCGCAGCCTGCGCAGGCGGCTGAGCCATGGGGACGGACGCGCGCTCGGGCGCTCGGGGCGCGGGCTCGGTCGGGAGCTTGCCCGTGGCAGGAGCACCGGCAGGGTTGTCGGAGCGCAGCCAAGGGGCCTTGGCCAGGTCGGATGACTTGGGCGCAGGCGCGGCAGCGGACTTGGGCGCGGGGATCGGAGCAGCCGGTTTGGGCGCAGCGGGTTCAGGCGCCGACGGGGTCGGTGCCGCTACCGGCGCCGCTTTTGGCTGCGTCGCGCTGGCGCTCGAGGATGCAGGGGGCACCGAGGACACGGGTTGCGGGTCCGCAGATACCGCAGCCCGTGCAGATGGAGAATGCTCCTCATGTTGAGGAGCCGGCGTGCCACCCCCATCCAGGACATAGTCGACGGTACGACGACCGAAGACCGCGCAGACCGTCGGCAGGACCACCGACTGCGTATCGGCGCGACCGAGCATCTTGATGGCAAAAGTCGAACCCGCGGGGAACGAGACCGTGAGCTTGGAGCCGTCGTCGGCCGTGGCGCGGGCGTTGAGCAAAAGCCCTGCGTAGGAGGCCTGACGAGCCTTGACGCGCTCGACGACCTCGGCCCATTTGCGCTGGAGCTCGCCGGCGTCCTCAACCGCGGGGGTCTCGGCAGCACCGGCGGCGGCAACCTGGGCGGCGTTGTTGGGCTTGGACACCGACACGGTCGATGCAGCAGGCGCGGAAGCCGGAGCCGCAACGGGCTGAGGTGCAGGCGTTACAGGTCTGGGCGCCGGCGCAGGAGCCGCGGACTTGGTCGCAGGCTGGGCAGCCGGAACAGCAGCGCCGCGGTCCCAAGGCATACCGCCCTGGCGCGCGGACGTAGCAGCGGGGGCAGCGGATGCCGCCGGAGCGGCAGCACGAGCGCCCGAAATGAGCGTCGGCTGTTGGGCAGCAGCGGGTACGGATGCTGCAGGCGCGGCGGCCTGAGCAGCAGCCACGCTCGCCGGCACGGCGCCGTTGGCAATCATGGCCTCCAGGCGTGCCACGCGCTCGGCCAATGCCTCAATCGTTAAATCGGCCTCGGGACGCGCCAGACGCGTGCAGGCAATCTCGAGCACCAGGCGCACGTCGCTCGCGCCCCTCATCTCCAGTGCGGCATCGTCGAGCACCGTCAGCACGCGGGCCAGGCGGTCGGCAGGATGCTCGCCAAAGGCAGCGGCCTCGGCAGCAAGCGCCTCGGCCTGCTCGGAGCCGCCCTCAAACAGCTCGGCACGGGCACCGGCAACGCAGGCAACGTACACGTCGCGCACATGCGCCACCAGGTCGCGCGTCAGCTCCAGCAGGTCATTGCCCTCCTCGACCTGCGCACGGATCAGTCCATAGAGCTCGGCAACATCGCGATCGGCAATGGCGCGGGAAAACTCGCCCAGAATCTGGTCCGAAACCTCGCCCAAAAGCGAGCGGGCGTCGTCCGCATGCACAGAACCGTTGCCAAAGACGCTCAGCTGCTCCAGCGTGGACAACGCGTCGCGCATACCGCCCTTGGCATGGCGCGCCACAATGGCGAGTGCCTCGTCGTCGTAATCGAAGCCCTCCTGCTCGCACACGTAAGACAGGCGATGCTCGATATCCTCGTTGCCGATGCGGTGGAAATCGAAGCGCTGGCAGCGTGAGAGAATGGTCTCCAGAATCTTTTGCGGGTCGGTGGTGCACAGCACAAAGATCACGTGTGCCGGCGGCTCCTCAAGCGTCTTGAGCAGCGCGTTGAACGCCGCCGTCGTGAGCATGTGGACCTCGTCGATGATATAAATCTTGTACTTGCCGCGCACCGGGGCAAAGTTGACGGAGTTGATGATCTCCTCGCGCACGTTGTCCACGCCGGTACGGCTTGCGGCATCGAGCTCGTAGACATCCGGGTGGTTGCCCTCGGCGATGAGCTCGCACTCCTCGCAAGTACCGTCGGGCATGCAGCCGCTTGCACCCTCGGCGCGCGCCGCCTCGGCATTGCGGCACAGCAGCGCCTTGGCCAGAATGCGCGCCATGGTGGTCTTGCCCGTGCCGCGCGGTCCGCAGAATAGGTACGCGTGGGACAGGCGCCCCTCGGTGATGGCGTGCTCGAGCGTCGAGACGATATGCTGCTGGCCCACCACGGAGTCGAAGGTGAGCGGGCGATACTTTCGGTACAACGATTCCATGGGTGCTCCCCCGGGTATACTGAGTCTTGTTGCCGCGGCGGCCATGCGGTCGCACGGCATACTGCATTCCATAATACCCGTACGGCGAGCCCGCCGCGATAGGAGTCCAAAGAGCATGGCAGACGCAGAGAGCAACCTCGTCCCCTCCGAAGCAGCCGACCAGGTCGAGGTCGCGCTCGAGGAGCAGGCCGCAGCCGACGACGGCATCCTGTACCTCAACGAGTACCAGTACGAAAACGACCTGGTCACCGACTTCGCCCGCCTGGTCGCCTCGCCCAGGCGTCGCGGCTCGCTGTATGTCGCCGCGGCAATTGCCGCGCTCATCGGCATCGGCATGCTGGTGGCCGGCGGCAACTGGATCAAGTTTGGCGTCGTCCTGATCGTGTTCGGCGCCTTTTTGGCCTGGTGGAGCAAAAACCTGCACCACACCCTCGCCCGCGACTTTATCGACGCCGTTGAGGCCGACGAGTCCATGGGTGGCCGCTATCGCCGCGTCGCCGCCAACGAGGACGGCCTGATGGTTTGGGGCAAGAGCGGCAAGTCACAGTTCTTCCCGTTTGAAAAGCTCGACCACGTGCTCGACGGCGAGCGCATCTTTGTGGCCATGTTCGCCGACCAGGGCGTGACGATCCCTAAGGACACCTTTGTCCGCGGCGATGCCGAGCAGTTCGGTCCCTTCCTTAAGGCGCGCATCAACAAAAAACTCCGCATCGAGACCAAGAAGAAGAAAATGAAGGCCGAGAAGGCCGCCGCCGAGGCCAAGCAGGGCGACAAGCCCCAGGAGACCAAGCGCAAGCAGAAGAAGAACAAGAAGAAGCGCTAAGGCCAAGCCAGACAGGCAGCCTCGCATCCCGCTATCCTCCCCATGCACCCGAGCGTGCTACACTAGCAGCATCTATGCCACCGCGAACGGCTCGGCCCCGCGCCCGCCGCTCGCAAACGAACTTTAAACGCACGAGGGTTGGCCATGCCGCTTTTCTCGCAACATACCGCCCGGTTCTCGCCGGACGTTCCCTTGGAGGGCACCAGCTCTCGCGAGCTGCTCAAGCGGTTCCAGCCGCTCGAGACGCTCGCGACCGGCGGTTTTGGCTCCATCGAGATTTGCCGCGACACGCACCTGCGCCGTCGCGTCGCCATTAAGCGCATTCCCCTCACAGGCGGTGCCGGCATGCCCGCCAGCGACATCATGGATGTCCTGCGCGAGGCACACACCGCTGCCATGCTTCAACATCCCAATATCGTGCAGGTTATCGACTTTACGCACGATACCGCCTATGCCTACCTCGTCATGGAATATGTCGACGGCATGTCGCTCGCCGACTTTTTGCATCGCGTGGACGGCCATTCGCTCACCTTTGACGAGGCCGCGGCAATTGCCGACGCGCTGGGCCAGGCGCTCACCTTCGCCCATAGCAACGGCGTGCTCCACCTGGATATTAAGCCCGCCAACGTGCTCATCGACCACTCGGGCAATGTAAAGCTCACCGACTTTGGCATGGCGCGACTGTCGTCCGCCGGTGGCTTTGGCGGCTCGCGCGGCGGCACCATCGGCTACATGCCGCCCGAGCAGCTCGATATCGAGACCGGCACGGTCGATGAGCGCGCCGATGTCTTTGCCCTCGCCTGTGTAATCTATGAGGGCCTGTGCGGCAGCGCCCCCTTTATGGCGGCCACGCCCGCCGACTCGCTCGACCGCATCATCGGCGGCGCCACCTATCCCAGCGAGCTGATACCACACTTTCCCCCGGGAGCCGAGGCCGCGCTCATGAGCGCGCTCTCCCCCATGCCGCAGGACCGCCCCAGCAGCATCGAGGCATTTTGCGACCAGCTCCTTGCCGGTCTGGGCAGCGTGCGCGAGGGCCGTCGCAGCCTAGAGCAAATGGTTGGCGAACTTTCGGATGACGAGCAGGAGCTCGACGATATCGAGCCGTCGCACTACGAGGACGACGCCATCGAGGTCGACCCCGCACTTGGCTGGGCGGGCACGCGCTGGAGCCATGCGCGCGACTACACCATGCGCACTATCTCGGCGCTAACGTGCGGCACCTTTAGCTTTTTGCTGATGCAAACGGCCGGGGTCGCGGCGCTTCCCGGCCTGGTCATTGCGGCCATCGCGATCGGAGCGGCGGCTGGCCTGGCCCCCCAGATTGGCTCGGCCATCTCGGCTGTGGGCTTTTTGGTGCTCATGGCCAACGCCACCATGCAGGCACAGGGCATCCTGTCGATGCTGCCCGTCGCGGTGATCTTTGCCGCCGCCATGTCCGGTTGGTGGATCGCCTGGGGTCGCACCGAGACTGCCGCGAGCGCCACGCTCACCTGTGCACTCGCGCTTGGCTGTCTGACCGGCAATACCTTCCTGGCAGCTGGGGTCGCCGCCGGCGTCGCGTCATTTTGGCTCGGCCCGGCAAGCGCCGCCGCGGCAACGGGCATGGGCGCGCTTTTTGCCCGTCTGGCCACGGTCGCGCTTTCAGCCGGAGGCGTGCTGGGGCTCGGTAACGTTGCCGCAGCGCTGGGAGACCCGCTCCTTTGGGCTGCCTTTGTGCTGGTAGCGGCAACTGCCGCGGCGTCATCTGCGCTGCTCAATGCGCATGCCAAGCGTGCCGATCAGGGCTCAAACCTTGCCGCAATCGCCGCCATCGCTGTCACCGGCATCGGCTGCGCAGCGGCGTCCTGTCTTGCACACCATATGGAAATTGCCAGCCTTGCAGCCGCGGTCGTCGCCAAGGCGGCGGTTGCGGGAACCCTATCCTCTATAATCGTTGGGATATGCCTATATTTGCTCGGATACCAAAGAACTTATACGGAGAGTGATCTTTCGTGAACTTCCTGAACATCTTCGAGGACCACGTGGCCGGCATCTTCGGTGCCACCCGTGCCCCGTTCTCCTTTAAGAAGCTTGCCAAGCAGGCCGCTCGCGACATGGAGGATCAGACTCTGGTGATCAACGGCGTCAACACGGCGCCGGCACTCTATACCATCCTGATCGCCGCCGACGACGATCCCATGCTCGCCCCGTTCTACCCCGAGCTTTCGCGCGAGGTCCGCGAGTTTGTGAAGGCGCAGGCCGAAAAGCGCCGCTATGTCTTTGTCGGCGAGCCCCTCGTGCGCTTTATGATCGATCCGCAGCTGCGCGCCGGCAAGTTCTCGGTCTTTGCCGAGAACGTCGATGCCCCCACGCTCGGCCGCCTGTACGAAGAAGAGCGCGCCTATCAGAACGGCCTGGGCCAGAACAACTCCGCGGCAAGCCGTGCCGCCAGCGCCCCGCGCGCCGGCCAGCAGCAGTTTGCTGCCCCGCAGCAGCAGCGCCCCGCCGCCATGCCCCAGCAACAGCCGACGCCTCGCGCCGCCGCTCCCGACCCGCTCGCCGTGGCCGACCCCTTTGCGCCCAACGTCCCCGATCCCGCCGCCGCACCCATTCCCGTGCCGCAGACCGTCTCGCGTGATGCGCTCGCCGGCATGGGCGGAGCCGCCGCGACCGGTGCCGCCGTGGGCCTTGGTGCCGCAGCCGGCATTGCCGCCAATATGGCAAACCCCCGCGCCCCGCAGCGTCCGCTCGCTCAGCTCGTCGACGTTGTAAGCGGTGAGAGCCACAGCATTACCTCCGCGCAGGTGACCATCGGTCGCGAGCGCTCGGTTTCGGACATCGCCCTGCGCGACCCCAACGTCTCGCGCCGCCACGCCCAGCTCACCTTCACCGGCACGGACTGGTCAATCGAAGACCTCAACTCCACCAACGGCACGCTCGTCAACAACCGCCGCATCACGCGCTGCCCGCTGCGCAACGGCGACCTGTTGACGTTTGGCCTGAGCACTTTTGAATTTAGGGGATAGTCGCTTATGAACATCGATATCGTCCTTTTTGCAGGCCGCATCGTCCTGGTCGCCCTGCTCTATATCTTCCTATTCGCCGTCATGAAGACCGGCGTGGGGCTCGTGCGCGGCCAGCGTCGCGACTCCGCTATCTGGACGATCGATGTGGACAAGGGCCCACGCGGCATCCGCGGCATCCACGTGGACATGCTCGGCCCCGTCATTGTCGGCCGTTCGCCGTCTTCGGACATCTGCATCAACGAACCGTTTGTCTCGGCCTCGCATGCGCGCTTTTCGCTGCAGGGCCCGGCACTCATTATCGAAGACCTCAACTCGCTTAACGGCACGCTCGTCAACGGTCGCCAGCTCGTAGAACCCGCGACGCTGCGCGAGGGCGACGAAGTCCAAATTGGCGACGTGGTCATGAAGGTGAACCGTCGATGATCGACGAGGAGAATAAGCCCGCAACCATACCCGAGACGCCGGCCGCCCCCGCGGCCGCGCCGGCTCATGCCGCCCCGGCGCGCCCCGCGTCCGTGGAGCCCGAGGATACGGTGTTCTCCCTGCCTCTTTCGCATGTAACTCAAGATTATTCGGCGCCTGTCGATAACGGGGACGCCGATAGGGACGCCGAGCAACTCGACGCCCCTATCGGCGCGCATGCTGCCGAGCAGCCCGCGGCACCGGAGGCGACACCCGCGCCGGCTCATTTTGCCGAGCCCGTCGCCGAGGCTATCAACGAAAGCGAAGCGGTGTTCGCCGCGCCCGAGCCCGTCGCGCCGGCCTTTCCCGTCGCGCCATCGCCCGAGGTGACAGCCGCGCCCGCACCGAAGCCCGAGTCGACGCCGTCGCACTTCGCGACACCGGAACCCGTCGTCGTGGAACCGCAGGAAACCGCCAAGGTCCCCAGTGACCCCGGCTCGACCATCCCGACCCTCGATAAGCCTATCGAGGAGCCCAACACCGAGCCGCTCGATGCCAACGGCACCGTCTCCCCCGCCGACACCGTCTCCCCCGACGACACCGCCGAGATTGACGTCGCCGCCGTAGAGGCGAAACTCAAAGACCCCGGCTCGACCATGAGCTTTGAGCCGCTGGCCGGCGAGCGCATCGAGACCGACTCGACCTACGACGCCGGCACTACCACGCAGCTCATGTGGGGTGCCCGCTCTGACGTCGGCTGCGTGCGCCCGCACAACGAAGATTCCTACCTGGTGCAGTCGCCGCTCTTTTGCGTTTGCGACGGCATGGGAGGACACGCCGCCGGCGAGGTGGCATCCTCCATCGCCGTCGAGACCATCGCCAAGACGGCGCCGCAGTCCGCCGACGCCGCGCGCCTGGCCGCAGCCGTCGAGGCCGCCAACGCCGCCGTGATCGAGGCCGCCCTCAACGGCCTGGGCAAACCCGGCATGGGATGCACGGCCACCTGCGCCTACATCGAAAACGACACGCTCGCCATCGCCCACGTGGGCGACTCGCGCGCCTACCTGCTCCACGAGGGTACGCTCATCCGCGTGACCCGCGACCACTCCTACGTGGAGGAGCTCGTGGATGCCGGCGAGATTACGGCCGACGAGGCCCGCGTCCACCCCAACCGCTCGGTCATCACCCGCGCGCTGGGCTCGGATCCCGCCATGTATGCCGACCACTTTACCCTGCACATCGAGGAAGGCGACCGCCTGATTCTGTGCTCCGACGGTCTTTCGAGCATGATTCCCGATAGCGATATCGAGAACATTGCTACGCAGTCCTCGAGCGCACAGATCTGTGTCGACAACTTGGTGGACGCGGCGCTCGCCGCCGGCGGCCACGACAATGTGACCGTGGTGGTCGTCGACCTGGTCGACGACGGCGTCATGCGCGAGGCAAAACGCGTCCGACGCCGAAATGTCACCATCGCCACCGTCTTGGCCCTTGTCTTTGTGCTGGTAGCAGGCATCTGGGCATACACGGGCGTCACCGGCTCCTATTACTTGGGAACCTACCACGGCAATGTCGCCGTCTGGCGCGGCCTGCCCGGCAAGACGCTCGGGGTCGAGCTCCACTGGCTCGAGAGCGAAACCAGCATCAAGCTGTCCGACCTGCCCGAAGACACGCAAAACCGCCTGAAGGCAGGCATTCCGCAAACGAGTGTCGACGATGCGCAGGACACCATTTCCAAGTACCGCCATCAGATTGACGAGGAGCAGACCCGTCAGGTGATTGACGCGCAAACGATTCGCAACAACACCGATCAGGAATCCACCTCCGAGTCAGATTCCGAGAAAACCGCCGAACAGTCAGCCGAGGCCGAAGCCTCTGATAAAAATTAGAAAGGGAGTGCCGCTTATGAGTCGCCGCAACACCGAACTGCTCTTGCTCATCGCCTCGGCGTTCCCCGTCATCCTGCTCTATGCGATGTACGTGCTCACCGCGGGTGCCACGATTTCCTTTGAGACGCTCGCCGTGCCGATCGGCCTGTTCGCCGCCTTCGCCGCGGCGCATATCGCCGTGCGCATCCTGGCGCCCGGCGCCGACCCCGCCATCCTGCCCATCGTCTTTGTGCTCTCGGGCATCGGCATCACATTCGTGACGCGCCTGGCCCCCGACCTCGCCATCTCGCAGCTCATCATCTTGTTTGTCTCGGTGGCGCTCATGGTGGGAACGCTCGCACTGGTCAAGAACCTCGACGTGGTCATGCGCTACAAGTACACCTTTGGCATTATCGGCATCATCCTGCTGATGCTGCCGATCTTTTTCGGCACCACGATCTCGGGCTCCAAGCTGTGGATTCGCATCGCGGGCTTCACCATCCAGCCCGGCGAGTTCGCCAAGGTCTTCATCGTCCTGTTCCTGGCAGGCTATCTGGCCGAGAACCGTGAGCTGCTCTCCATCTCCAACCGCAAGATCCTGGGCCTCAAGATTCCGCGCCTCCGCCTGCTGCTGCCGCTGTTTGCCGTGTGGGGCGTGTGCCTGCTCATCGTCGTCTTCGAACGCGACCTGGGCTCGGCCGTCCTGTTCTACACCATCTTTTTGCTGATGCTCTATGTTGCCACGGGACGCTTTTCGTACGTCATCATCGGCCTTGCGCTGCTGGCCGTTGGAGCCGTGGGCGCCTACAAGTTCCTGTCTCACGTGCAGGTGCGCTTTCAGGTCTGGGTCGATCCGTTTAAGGACGCCCAGGGCCAGGGCTACCAGATTGTCCAGTCGCTCTTCTCGCTCGCCGACGGCGGCCTGGTTGGCGTCGGCATTGGCAACGGCATGGCAAACAACATCCCCGTCGTCGAGTCCGACTTTATCTTCTCGGCCATCGGCGAGGAAATGGGCCTTTTGGGCGGCGGCGCCGTGCTCATCCTGTTTATGCTTTTTGCCGTGCGTGGCCTCACCACGGCCGCCCGCGCCAAGTCCGACCTTGCCGCCTTTAGCGCGACCGGCCTTACGGCGGCCATCAGCTTCCAGGCATTCTTAATCGTTGGCGGCGTAACCCGCCTGATCCCGCTGACCGGCGTCACCCTGCCCTTTATGAGCCAGGGTGGCTCCTCGCTGCTGGCGAGCTTTATCATCGTCGCGCTGCTGCTGCGCGCCGGCGACGAGGCAACCGGACGCGAAGCCGAGCTCACCGGCACCGGCACCATGGCCGCCATCACCGATGACCAGGTCGCATCCGCTGCCGCCCCGACCGGTACGCGTTTTGCCAACGCATCTTCCTACAGCCACGGCAACCACTCCGCGGGTTCTCGCATGCGTCGTCGCCTGCTCGACACGCCTGAGTCCGGCGTGCTCGGCCGCGTGGCACTTGCCAACCGTCTGACTCGTGCCGTGCTTGCCTTCACGGCGCTGTTCGCCATCCTTATCGGCAACCTCACCTATGTCCAGGTCATCAAGGCGAAGGACTATCAGGACATGCCGACCAACAACCACACCATCGCACGCTCCAAGTACATCCAGCGTGGCTCCATCATCACGTCCGACGGCGTGACACTAGCCGAGTCGCTGCAACAGGAGGACGGCACCTACGCCCGCTCCTATCCCAACGGCAACATGGCCGCGCACGTGGTGGGCTACGTGAGCCAGCAATACGGCACTGCCGGCATCGAGAGCGTCATGAACGATACGCTCACCGGGTCCAAGGATTACTCCAGCTGGAACAACGCCATCGCGTCGCTCGCGGGGCAGACCCAGCCGGGCAATACCGCCAAGCTCACCATCGACTCGCGCATCCAGACGGCTGCCGAGCAGGCGCTCAAGGGCTTTAAGGGCGCTGTGGTGGTCATGGATCCGCGCACCGGTGCGGTCCTTGCGTGCGCGAGCTCGCCCACCTACGACAACACCAACATCGACGCGTTGCTCCAGTCGGGCGGCGGCGAGGACGGCTCCATGTACGACCGTGCCATGGACGCGCTTTACACCCCGGGCTCGACCTTTAAGGTCGTCACACTCTCCGCGGCGCTCGAAACCGGCACCGCCAGCCTTACCAGCACGTACCAGGCGCCCGGCTCCATGGACATCGGCAACGCGCCGGTCACCAACTCTGCCAACGAGAGCTACGGCACCATCAGCCTGCAGCAGGCCTTCGCCGTGTCGTCCAACGTCGTCTTTGGCCAGGTGGCCAACGAGGTCGGTGCCAGCTCGCTCGTCCAGTTTGCCAATGCCTTTGGCTACGGTCAAAAGCTCGGTCAGGATCTGACCACCGCGGCTTCCATCATGGCCGACCCGTCGCTTATGACCGAGTGGGAGACCGCTTGGGCAGGCGCCGGCCAGCCCGTCGGCATGGACCACACGCCTGGCCCGCAGACCACCGTTATGCAGAATTGCGTGATTGCTGCGGCTATCGCCAACAGCGGCGTAGTCATGGATCCGTTCTTTGTGTCCCAGATACTCGCCCCGGACGGAACCGTGGTTAAGACCACGCAGTCCCGCTCGCTGGGCCAGGCTGTCAGCTCTGCCACGGCCGACCAGGTTAAGCAGGCCATGCTCGCCGTCGTCCAGTCCGGTACCGGCACCGATGCCCAGATTCCGGGCGTCAAGGTTGCCGGCAAGACCGGTTCGGCCGAGACCGGCGGCACCAACGTCAACTCTATGTTTGTTGGCTTTGCACCTTACGATTCACCCACGGTTGCCATCTCGGTGGCCTTGGAGGATTACGACAAACACGACGTCGAGGCGGCCAAGATTGCCGGCATCGTCCTGACCGCGGCGCTCGCCGCACAGGGAGCGTGATGCCCATGATCAAAGCGGATACTTATGGCGCGCCGCGGCCGATGAGCTAGCGGCAACGCTCCACACGGCCCCAGCGGCCACACATTTGGTACTACACACATCGTTGAGCGAATAGTTATGTTAGGAGCAGGAATGGAACAGAGGGTCCTCGGGGGAAGATACCTCCTCAAGGATAAGGTGGGAACGGGCGGTATGGCGACCGTCTTCCGTGCACAGGATCAGGTCCTCGACCGCACGGTTGCCGTCAAGATCATGCTGCCGCAGTATGCCGGCGATGCCACCTTCGCCGCCCGCTTTAAGCAGGAGGCCCAGGCAGCTGCCGGCCTGTCCTCCCCCTATATCGTGGGCGTCTACGACTGGGGCAAGGATGGCGATACCTACTACATCGTCATGGAGTACCTGCGCGGTACCGACCTTAAGAGCGGCATCAAGAGCCACGGCGCCCTCGATCCAAAGAAGGTCGCGCAGATCGGCTCGCAGATCAGCTCCGCGCTTTCGGTCGCCCACAAGCACGAGATCATCCACCGCGACATTAAGCCGCAAAACATCATGGTGCTGCCCGACGGCAACATCAAGGTCATGGACTTTGGCATCGCGCGCGCAAAGAACAGCCACCTCACGCAGGACAACAATGTACTGGGCACCGCCCACTACGTAAGCCCCGAGCAAACGCGCGGCCAGGACCTCGGTCCCACTTCGGATATCTACTCGCTGGGTGTCGTCATGTACGAGTGCGCCACCGGTCGCGTCCCCTTTGACGGCGACGACGCCATCTCAGTTGCGCTCAAGCAGGTAAACGAACTGCCGGTTCCGCCGAGCCAAGTCAACTCCGGCGTCGATGCCGATCTGGAGCGCATCATCCTCAAGTGCATGGAAAAGGACCCGGCGAACCGCTTCCAGACGGCAGACGAGCTGCGCCAGGTGCTCAACAACTACCTGTCCGGCCGCGCCGTCAACGTCTCCGAGCCCACGCGCATCATTGGCGCCGCGGGCGACCTGGGCGCTACCAAGACCCGTGAGCTGTCTGACTCCACGCGCGCTATGGTTCGCCCCGTATCGGGCGTAAGCGGACAGACCAACCCCCGCAGCGCCGTCTCGGGTTCCACCGGTTCCTACGAGGTCGATCAGCCCAAGTCCAACAAGAACAAGATTATCGCCGCCGTAGTCGCCGCAATCGCCGTGGTTGGCGTTGTGGTGGCCTTCGCCACCGGGCTCTTTGGGGGCGAGCAGGTTACGGTGCCCGATGTGCTTAACAAGGACCAGCAGACCGCTATCGAGCTGATCAAGGAGGCCGGCCTTGAGGTCGGAACTGTCGACCAGAGCTATAACGACGATGTCGACGAGGGCAAGGTTGCCGAGCAGACCCCCAACGGCAACACTAAGAAGCCCAAGGGCTCCAAGGTGAACCTGGTGATCTCCAAGGGCCCCAAGCCCTCCGAGAAAGTTGAGGTTCCGCAGCTCGTCGGCCTAACCAAGGACCAGGCCGAGGCCGCGCTGGCAAGCGTGGGCCTGAAGGGCAACGCAACCGAGGAGGCCAACGAGGCCGACGAAGGCCAGGTCTTTGAGCAGGGCACTGATGCCGGCAAGGAAGTCGAGAAGGGCACGACCATCTCGTATAAGGTCTCCAGCGGTCCTGACACCACCTCCGTCCCCGATCTGACCGACATGACCGAGGCCCAGGCACGCAACGCTCTCGACATGGCTGGCTTTGGCGTCGACGTGAGCTACCAGGAAAACGACTCGGTTACCGAGGGCACCGTAATTAGCTGGAACCCTAGCGGCAAGCAGAAGCCCGGTGCCACGATCACCGTCGTCATCGCCAAGAAGTCCGGCAAGGCCAGCGTCCCGGGTAACCTGTACGGCAAGAGCATCTCCGCCGCCGTCACCGCGCTCAACAACGCCGGTTTCTACAACATCGCATTCTGCGATCAGAACGGCAACCCCGTGAGCGGCAACGAAAACGCCACCGTTACGGGCGTCTCCCCCACCGGCAAGCAGTCCACCGACAGCACGATCACGCTGACGGTTTCGCTTTCTGGCTCTGCCTCGGGTGACGATTCCGACACGACGACTAACTAGTCGACAACCCATCACCTGCAGCGGCTATGGCCGCAAACATATTCGCTCAACGGCGCCCGCTTGCTCCCCAGCAAGCGGGCGCGTTATTTATCGACAGGCCAGGGCTCCATAGCAACGCAAAGAGGCCCGCAAAAGCGAGCCTCTCAGGTAACAACAGATATGTGATGCAGTAATTACTAGCCGCAGAACTTCACCATGGTCTCGACCATGGACTCTTGCCTATAGACAAAATGTCCAGAAGCAAGGAGATGAAAGAGTAAGGACAACGCCCTCTAAAAGAAGGCCGTATATGAAGATTGCATATCCCTTTTGCCTTCATATACTCAAGAAGCACCCCTCGAAGCGCTCCTGAGAGGCCCCCTTGGATGCAACCCAGGGGATCCAGATTCTGGTAGACATCGGCACAGCAAAATCCTGCCGCGCAGGCACGAACGGACATCTTGACTCCCAACGCAATGCGGGGCGCCCCAAGACACCCCGCCACGACAAAAAACTAGTTCTCGTAGACCAGCGGGTGGCCCCAACTGCCCTCGATCTTGCAGGTCTGCGCCGCAAAACCGGCAGCGAAGTCCAAGCTCTCGCGAATTGCGGCCTCGCCGCACTCGCCGGCCTTCTTCTTGGAAAGATAGGTGACCAAAAACGCCGTCAGCAGTGAATCGCCGGCCGCCATAGCGTCTTTGAGCTCCTCGGGCGCCACGGGCTTGATGCCCTGCTCGTAGAAGTTTTCGCCGTCATAGGCGACGGAACCCTTGCTCCCGCGCGACGCGCATACGATTTGAGGGCCAAGGGCCTTCACCCACTCGAGCTTCGCCTTGATATCCTCCAGGGAAGCGTCGCCCATGGACATAAAGGCGTACGTCACAAATGGCGCAATCTGCTCGAAGTACTCGTCGGTGGAGTCATCGGAGAAGTCGAAGCTGATAGGCACACCGGCAGCCTTGATCTTGGGGAGCTCGCGCTCGGTGAAGCAGTAGTTGCCGCTGTGCACCAAATCGAAGCCGCTGACGTACTCGGCGGCGAAGCGGTCTATCACGTAGCGCATGTCGCCACGTATGCCGCCTTCATTGGAGCCCAGGAAGATACGGTCCCCGGTCTTGTCAACGGTCACGCGAGCGGCGCCGTTGACGCCCAGGACCTGCTGGCAGCGAAGAAGCTCGACGCCCTCGTCCTCAAGCGATGCTATAACGTGCTCGGCCTCCTCATCTGATCCGAAGATTCCCATGTAGGCGCTGCGATCGACACCGAGCTTCTTGGCGAAGACGGCGAAGTTGACTGCGTTGCCGCCGGGATACATAGTCTTGATATGCTCGTACTTATCGACAACGTTGTCTCCAAAGCCGAGCACGCTTATAGGATAGGCTGCCATGGTTATCTCCATTCAGGTAAACCGCCGTGGCTACGGCGAGCAGAAGAGGCGCGAGGATTCGCACGTCTCAACGCGCTTCGCGCCCCGTTCTAAAATCGCTAGTACTTCTCGATGCCCATGTAACGACGCACGTCCGGGTGATGGTCGAACACCTTGCCGCGAGCGGAGCGCAGCTCACAGTTCATCGCGTAGAACAGGATTGGATCAAGGAACGCGCGAACGCTTGCCGGTACTTGGTCCATGCCGTACTCCATGGCGTCGAGCACCATAAGAGTGTCGGTATGGGTCTCGAGGAATGCGAGGGCGCGCTCATCCATGGCTCGGCACTCACTGGAAGACATCTGCAGGAAGTAGAAGACTCCGGGCTCGGTCACCTCGAAGGGGCCGTGGAAGTACTCGCCGGAGTGGATATAGGCGCAGCTCTGCCACTGCATCTCCATAAGCGAGCAGATAGCGAAGCCATAGGTCTGGCTAAACACGGGACCGGATCCCAAGATATACAGGAACTTGTGGTCCTGGCACAGGGCAGCGAAACGGTCGCAAAGTTCGGCGTTGACCTTCTCGCGAGCCGCAGGCAGGATCCGGTCCATCTTGGCGATGCCTTCGTACATATCGGCAAGGTCAGCATAACCTTCCTGCTGATCCAAGAGCTCGGCAGCGAGAGCCAAAGAGATGCCGGCGGGTACCTCCGCCTGCGGAACTCCCTCGCCCCACGGATATACCCAGCACGTCCACTCACCGTTATCGATGCCGGAGCCGGCGTTGTCGGTCTGTGCGATAACGGTTGCGCCCGCCGCCTTGGCGATCGAGCACGCATCGATTACCTCGGGAGTGTTGCCGGAGTGGCTGCAAGCGATAACAAGGGACTTTTCGCCCAGGCGCTTGGGACGCATGATATCGAACTCGCGGGCGGTATACGCCTCACTGGCAAACGTAGTCGCCTCGCGCTTAAGCAGCTCATGGGCGGGCAGCAGGTCGATGAGGGAGCCGCCGCAGGCAACCCAGAAGACGCTATCGAAACCGCCCTTTTCGGCGATTGCGTCGGCGATGAGATCATGTGCGTTCATTGTTATTCTTCCTTTCGATACGGCGGACGAATCCGCCAACGTTTACTGCAAGTCTTCTCGTCAAGCGTGTTGACTGCCCCACGCGAATGGGAGCTACGCGCTAGTCGACAAAATACCTCTCGAAGGCGTCCATGTTGCGCCGGTCCGCTGCTGCGGGATCATCGAAATACCTTCCATCGGTGATCTCCTGGCCAAGATAGCCCTCGAACCCATGCGCGTTGAGGACACGCACGAAATCGTCCATGCTGTGCTTTCCATCGCCCCAAACCAGATGGCCGTATGGGTCGCCATCAATGAAGTGCATGTTCCTTATGGCACCATCGCCAAACTCGGCAAACCACTCTTCAAGGCTCTCGCCGGCGACTCCCATAGCAGTAGTGTCCACCATTGGAGTAAGGTGCGGGTTGGCTACTTGGTCAAGCATGCGCCTGGCATCCGCGAGTGTAACCACCAAGTTGCTCTCTTCCGGCCTCAGGCTCTCCATGCAGAGGGTCACGCCGTGCTCGCCGGCATAGTCCGCAAGAATCGCCAAGTGCTCGGCAGAGCGCTTCCAAGCTTCCTCGCGGTCCTCGTCCCAATCGCCCCAACCGGAGTTGATGGACATATACGGGGCGCCGAGCACCTCGGCGAGCTCGATGCCGTGCTTGAAGTAAGCGAGGCTCCGCTGCGCGTGGAGGGGCTTTCTGGCAGCGTACTGCCACGGATACACCACGTTCTCCGGGCACAGGGAGCTCCCGGAGAGTCCGCGGGACTCGATCTTGCGGCGAAGCTTGTCGGCCTCGAAATACCCCGTGTGGTCCAGCGTCACGTGCGGCTCGGCCGCCCAAAGCTCGATGGTTTTGAAGCCAAGGCGCTGCTGAACATCAAGGAAATAATCGAGCGACCACATGATGTAGTGAATGTTCATGCCGGCGACCTGCTCGCGACGCAGGCGGGGCGCGGAAGCGTTTAAATCCATGCTGGGCATCTCCTCTCCTAGCAATCTTCGTACACGACCCGACCATCGCTCAGCGTGAGCGAGACCTGGATGTCTCTGGCATCTTTGGGGTCCACCGCAAACATATCGCGGTCCAAAACGCAGATGTCCGCGAGCTTGCCCGCCTCGAGGGTGCCGAAATCGTTCTCGCGAACCAGATCGTAGGAACCCCCGGCAGTCCATGCCCGCAGCAGCTCGGCAACGCTAACGGTATTCTGCGGGTTGACGTCCAAACCGTCGGCGAAGTACCCTCCGCAGGCGCTGTAGGTCGAATCTCCTAGATGCGGGATAAGGAGGGGAAGATCGGTTCCGCAGCACAGCACACATCCGCCATCCACCATGGCGCGACGGTTCCAGCTGCGGGAGAGCCTCTTCTCTCCTATCTGGCGACGCATGGTCGAAAGGCAATCCTCGCGCTTATCAAGAGTAAGGATCTGGGGATAGACCTCGCAGATACCGCCGATGGCGCCCATGCGCGCCAGGTCAGCTGGATCGGAGTTCTCAAGGTCCGTAATCGAATGCCTGCGAGCGAGCCTTCCCGACTCATCACGCGGTAGCCGCTCATACAGGTCGATCGTCTTGCGAACGGCCCCATCCCCCTGGCAATGCAGGGAGTAGCGGAATCCCTGGGCATCGATCTCGGACAGCTCGCGAGAGATGAGGTCCCATTCGGGCTCCTCGACCACGGTCTTTCCGCCGGCACCCGCATCGGCCCCCTCCTCGTAGGGATCGATCATCTCGGCCAGGCCGCACCACACGCCGCGATCGGTCATGCGATTGAAGCCGGAGAACCTGACGAAGTCTCCTTGGAAGCGGTCGCGCGCCGAGCAGGCGTAATCAAGGTCGGCTCCATGCCCGACGGGCTGGCTCATCATGTCGACCCTAACCGTAAGTTCGCCTTCCTGCTCGCGGCGATACATCTCGTCCGCAAATCCGTAATAATCGTCAAAGCACATCTCCTTGATGGCGGTGACGCCACGGGAGTTAAGCATGGTCATGTAGTCGCCATACGCATCGCGGACTTCCTGAAGAGGTAGATAATCGCGCATAAGGTGCCAAATCATCTCGGCATAGCAAGCCTCGGGCGTAAAACCATAGCGCGCAGATGCGGCGGAGTTGAGCACGCAGGTCTCCGCGCCGGCAGTAAAGGCGACGGCAGGCGTGGATGAGAACTTCTCGTCCAACATATCAACCAAGTCGTCACCCATAAGGGTCTCCGGAAGGTTCATGCCCAACGCCATAGGGGCCTGGGGCCGCTCCTCCTTCCAATTCGACATCGCGGTGAAAACATCATCTGCCGAGGTCGCATCGATAAGATCGGCGCCGATGCGACGGAGCACCCAGCCGGTAAAGAACGTGTGCACGTCGACAAGGCCTGCCATGACGGTTCTGGAGCCAAGGTCGCGAACCTCGTCCGCATGCGCAGTATATTCGGCAGCCCGATCAGAGGCGCCCACGGATTCGATGCGATTACCGCGAATCGAAACATATCCGTCGATCGGTTCATCGGAAAGGCCGGTAAAGATGCTGCGGGACAGCAATACTAGCGAACGATCAAACACCGGGCACCTCCTACATCGGCAGTAGGCCGGAGATCACAGTCGCGACCAATCCGAACAGAACCATGAAGATAAAGAACTTCCAGATGGTCTTCCACCATTGCCCGAAGGAGATCTTCGCCACGGCAAGACCCGCGACGGTCATGCCCGCAACGGGGCTGATGGTGTTGACGGTCTGGTTCGCGAACTGCAGAGCGGTGACGGCAGCCCCGGGATTGAGGCCCATAAGCTCGGTCAGCGGGCCCATGACGGGCATGGTGAGTGCAGCGAGGCCGGAGCTGGAAGGAACCAGCAGCGAAAGCAGGCCGAGGACGATGTACATGAAGGTGGTATAGATGAAGGACGGAGCGCCCGCAAGGAGTCCGACGAGCCAGTTAAGAATAGAGTCGATGATCATTCCGCCCTCTGCGACGACCAGGATGCCGCGGGCGATGCCGATGATGCAGGCTGCGTAGGCGAAGTCGGCGATTCCGCGGACGAACTCCTCCGCAATGGTCTTCTCGTCCAGGCCGCCGAGTATGCCGGCAAGAAGGCCCATGGCCAGGAACACCATGGAGATCTCGTCCATATACCAGCCCTGGGTAACGAGGCCCCACACGATAACGCCCATGCCGACCGCGAAATCAATGAGGACGAGCTTGTGGCGAAGCGTGAACTCCTCTTCGATAGAGGCATCGGTGACAGAGAACTCGATGCGCTTCTGCTTATCGTCCTCATAGGTGATGGAGGACTTGGGATCGAGCTTGACGCGGCGCGCGTAGCGCATGGCCCAGAAAATGCCCGCGGCGGTGAAGATGACCCACAGGATGGCGCGGAGCCAAAGCTGGGGATTTCCCTCGATGCCGATAACGCCCTGGGCGATCAGCACGTTGAAAGGATCAATAGTGGATGCGCAGTAACCAAGGTTGGGGCCGAGGAAGCAGATGATGAACGCGGTCATGGAGTCATACCCGATGCTCAGCATGATGGGGATGAAGATCGCGTAGAACGGCAGCGCCTCCTCGGACATGCCGAACGTGGTGCCGCAGATCGAGAGCAGGATCATGGAGATGGGGATGATCAAGATGTCCTTGTTCTTCAGCTTCTTGATCACGCGGCTCATGCCGGCGTTTAGGGCGTTGGTCTTGGTGACGATGGCGAACGATCCGCCGATCAGCAGGACGAACGCGACGACATCGGCCGCAGCCTGAATGCCCTTGGCGGGAGCCTGCAGGACGGCATCGATGCCCTGTCGCAGATCGACGGTCTCCCCCGTCTCCGAATCGGTGTAGACCTTGTCGACCTCTTGGTACGTTCCGGCTACGGCGACTTCTCGCTCGCCCGCGGCCGTCTGAATGGTCTGGCGGTCGAACTGACCCGATGGGACGATCCATGTGAGCACCGCGAAGAACACGATCAGCATGAACGCGATGGTGTACACATGGGGAAGCTGGAGATGGAATCTGCGCTTGGGCTTCTCCTGTTTGGCATCCGGCATTCTTAACCTCCTGCCAGAGCAACGATGCTTGCCAAAAATCCTTCACGTATAGGCAAACATCTTAGGTTGTTCTATGTATAACCTGCATGAAGGCGTCGGTCAAGAAACATATTAGGTTGTTCTATAAGTGGTAACTTTTACGCACTAAACGGACCTGCCGCGGCAATACGAGAACAGCGCTGTGTGAGACAGAGCCGCTAGATATCGAAGCTGTAGCGCGAACCCACGTAGTACTGTCTGCCATAGCAGAAGCGCTCTCCGTTGGAATCGAGAAAGCCCGCGTTCATGAAGAACAGCGGCTCCCCTACTGGGACCTTGAGCTCGCGGGCGGCATCAATTCCCGCACGGGCGATCTCCAGCCTGCAGGGATCGGACGAGCAGGGATACCTACCCGTACGCTCCCCCACAGCCTCGAATATCGAACAATTGGAGAGACCGATATCTTTGAGAAATTCGAATCCATCGACAGGATAGTAGTTGTTCTCGAACAGGACCGGCACGCCGTCTGCGGTACGCACGCGTGAGACCAAGATGAGGTCAGAGCCTTCATCCAAGCCAAAGAAAGAAGCGAGGTCGCGATCGGCGGCAACGGTCTTGCGGGCAACGACGCGAGCGCCCGCCTTCATGCCGTTTTCAGCGCATGCTTGGGTAAAACTCTGAACATCGTCCTTCTGATGCACCTTGCGAATTATCTTTGTCGCGGTCACAAACGTACCACGCCCCTGCCGCTTGGTGAGATACCCCTCGCCCACAAGCTCCTCTATTGCGCGGCGAACCGTGACCCTTCCCACGCCGTACATCTTAGAAAGCTCAAGTTCCGTTGGAATCTGCGAGTCAACGGGATATGTCCCCTGTTCGATATCGCTCTTAAGCAAATCGAGCACCTGTTGATACAGCGGGGCGGAAGAGCCCCCATCCAGATGCGCATCCACAAAAACTCTCCCTTTAAGGCGTTCGCGATCTCAACGACTCCATTCTACCGCACACGGAAAAATGAGGTTAAACACATAGGGGCCCTGCATGTTTGAGCGTATCGGGAATCTGGTCGCTGATTTCGTCCGCATTTGCTTGCGAAAAACCAAAACGCTCCTCGCGCTTGGCGAACACGGTGAGGCCCGCCGCCTTGCACGCAGCGATCGATGATGCTCGTGTGATGTTGGCTTCCTTCCTTTGCTTGCGAGGCGCGTCACTCGTCCTGCTGAGCCGCGGGCCCATCGTTCGGCGTGGCCTGCCTGCGCGGGGCATGCCGGGAATTGATGTAGTCGTATGCGTAGGCGATCTCCGTGACGGGGACCTCCACGTGGTAATGGGCGGAAATGTCAGAGAAGCTCGTGCGGAATGCCTCGACGAAATCGTTGTGTTCATTGGCGAAGCGCTGCTCGTCTGCGTAGTTCTCGATGGGGCTTCTGGTCACGAGGCGCTCCACGAGACAACACAGGTGCACGTAGAGCCCCATGCTCACACGAGCGCCAATCACGTCTCCGGTGAGCTGCTGGAGCCGCTCTGCGGCACTCTCGATTTCGCCGAAGAGCTTGTTGGGGTTAAGGATTGTGATGGACTCGACCACGTTCCTGAGGGTCATGTTCTTGACGAGATTCTGGTGGAACGTGCGCAAGCTGTCAGCGTCGAGCAAGCGTGCGAAGGCGCGGTCTATCTGGGCCGTTCCTTCGCCGGCGATGAGTTCCTCGAGCGAAATGAACGGGACTCCGTCGGCGTGCGGATTGTCCGTGCCGATGACCGAGCGCACGTTGTACTGGGAGAAGGCGGCATCCTCAGATCCGTTATTGGCGAGCTGCCGCCAGTCAACGGCGACAAGCCGCGCGGGGGACTCGCCAGGCAGGCTCTGCGCCACGAGATCGCGGATCCGCGCAGCTGCGTCAAGTCCGCCTTCGGAGCAGAAGACAATCGCGTCCGGTCGGGCGTTGCGCGCCACGATGTGATAATTACAGGTGCAAGCTGCCGCAGCATCGTCGAGAACCTCTCGCACGGAGCGACCCGCGATAAGTCCGGCGCCAACCTCCACCGCAAGGCCGGTAGAGGCGTTGTTTATGATGCCGAGCGTCATGCCGGAGGTGGATTCCAGACTCTTATAAATATCCTGGAGCGATCCCATGTCCACGAGGATGACGACCTCGTCTGCGTAGGAGAAGCGGTCGATGATTTGCTGAAGAGGAACAGCGACGTCCGTAACCTTCTGGTCGTAGGGCATGTCGATGGCCTCGAAGACCCTCGTGTCAAGAATCCGATTGGCGGCGTCGGCGATGCTCGTGGCGGTCGAGTAGCCATGACTGAGGACGATACCGACGCTCCGACGACGCTTAGACGGGTCGAGTGCGAGTGCCGCATGCGCAAGGACGAGCAGACACGTGAGATCGTCGAGTGCGATGCCGAGCGTGGCCTTGAGTTCATCAGCGATGCAGGCGCAGACAGTAACGGCAAAGCGGTTGCGCTGGGCCACGACGCCGCGCATGCCGGAAAGCTCGCTTGCATGGGAGCTCTTCCAACGCGAGAGGCTTGCGGGCGGCCACAGCTGGAGGCAGATGCCCTGGGCGATTAGATGCGAGCTCTTTCGGGACAAATCGATCGAGTAGAGTTCGTTCACGGAAGTGACGACGCTGTCGGCGATCTGCTCGTATGCGTCGGACTTCGAGCGGCCCGGGTTTTGCCCGAACGCCAGGTAGTCCTCGAGGTCGCGGGCTCGCTCCACCAGCTGAGCGCTGCACGCGCCCCCATCAAGCGTGCCTTCGCGATAGCTCTCGTATGGCTCCAGCATGGCGTCGAGTACATGCCGTGCGCGGTCGTCCGCCTGGCTTTGGATGCTCCGGGTGGTGTCGATGAGCTGCATGTCGTTCTCGCTGCGCTCGAGTGCGGAGCCGGCAAGGATTGCGGAGGGAAGCTGGTAGGTGCGAATCTCCAGGCTGTCACCCTTCGTGTCTAGATAGGCCTCGGCGCAACAGTTGGTGATGCAGTCGCGCAGGCCGCGTACGTTCTCCTCGAAGTTGGTGCCGGCGAGGGCTCGGAAGGCTCCGCGACTTATGAGGATGTCGCGTCCTATGCGTCGGCCCTCCTCCTTGAGGAAGTGGAGAGTCAGTTCCTCACGCTCCTCCTGGGTGCGCTCGCGCAGAGACGGCACCTGGGCGGACATGGGGATGCGACGCGTGAGGCTGCGGCACTCGGTACTGTCTGCCTCGTTTGAGGTGGCAAAGATAAGGCGCACAGCAGGGGCTGGCACAATGGCGCCCGCCTGTGCGGAGGCCCACTCCAAGAGCGCGTCCTGGGCAGCGGGTGAGAGGGCGTCGACGTCCTTGAGATAAACGATGCCGCCGCTCGCCCGATCTGCAGGCCCGCCATCTGCGCACAGGTCGTGAGTGAGCGCGCGGGCATCGTCTGCGTAATGCGAGCAGTCGATGCTCACAAGCTTGGCTTCCTGCTGCAGGACGCCGACGTTCTTGCCGTATTCGAGGGCAAGTTCGGCGAGTAGACCCTTGCCGGTTCCCGAGGCGCCACAGAGCAGGATGGGCAGGCCAGCTGGCGGGTACTTGAGCGCGGCGCAGAGCTGGCTGATGCAGGGCGCAAGGCTCAGCTCGTGACCGATTGCGCGGTCGAAGTCGAGTCGCTCGCCGTTTCCGAGCGTGGCGAAGAGCTGCTCGACCGAAGGGTAGGTGCTACGCTCAATGCGAGACTGGAAGAAGCGTTCGAGGGAGCGGCGGTGGAAGTAGCACACCGGTCGTGCCCCTGCTTTCACCACGAGGCCAGCGCGCACGAGCTCGTTGAGATACTGACTTGCCAGGCTGCGCGAGATGGCGAGCGAGTCGGTTATAGATGCCGTGGTGAAGTGGTCGAGACGGTTCTGGATGCGCCCGCCCCGCGTGCTGCCAAGCTCGCGCGTGATGCGATCGAGGTAGGCAAGCAGGTCTTTCTGTGTCTCGGGGATGTTCATGCGGCTGGTCCTCCTTTCGTCCCACACCTTACGGGCGGGGTGGTGCTCGGGACGGGTTGGCGCCCGCGTTTTGTCACGGGCACGTGAACTTCGGCACTCCATGATACATCTGTAGTGGCATATGGCGACTTCTCGACACCTGCGCTCGACACAGCGAGCGGCAACAGCGCTGTCCGCCGAGCGCCTCACGGGCGTATCCCAACCGTAGGAGTGCGCTTTGCCACCTTTGACTGCCTCCCTGTCGGCAAGCGGCTCGCCGTTCGCTCCGTCTCTGACCACATCGCTCGAATCGACTCTGCCGCCGGCGCTGTGGTGGCCGTCGTGCCCGCAAAGGTCATCAAGCAGGCCGACGAGGTCACCGCGGGCAAGGTCTCCCTCGTCGACGCACTCAGGAATCTGTAGGCGAGGCCCCTAAGGCCGCCTCGCTGTCGGCAGCCCGGGGCCATGTGCCATCAGGGCACAGGACGAGTCCGGTCGCCGGAATGCGGCCGGACCCGTTGTTCGCGTGTTTTGCTGGGGGAGTCGCTGTGGCGACGAGGTTCACTGGCTTACTTTTCCTGTTCGCGCAGCCCCTTCGCCAAGGCTATGTTGGACAGTTTGAGTTCGCCATTCGTTACCGTAACAGCAAGCGAGTGGCCGAACTTCTCGCAGACGCGTGTCGTGAGTGCGGTACCGTCGAGGTAGAGGACGAGGATGTTGTCGTCAACGATGAGCTGCAGGTGGTAAGAACGCCCGGACTCGAGCCAGACTGGCCTCCAAAGCCCCTTATCCATTACGCGGAACCACTTGTAACAGGGGCTCTTGTCGAACGAGAGCCGATTCGCGTCGAGGTCGAAGCGGTATTCGTACGACTCGTCGGTCTCGAGATTCTTGTAGGCTCGAATTGAGAAGTCGCAAGCGTCCCTGAACGTCACGTCTGCCTCGAAGCAGAAGATCTCGCCTGCGTTTTCGGTGATTACGCACTCCGTTCGTTCGTGGTCTCCGCGAAGCTCGATATCCGGGACGGCATCAGGGCACTCGAACGCATCCTTTATGCTTTGGGGAGGGCGAACGCCGAGGGTGCCATTGGGGCGCTGGTACACCTCATGGGGCATAAACGAGCCACCCCAAAGCCAGTTGGCCCGGTCATCGTCGTTCTCGCGCGTGGGGACCCAGCCGGACAGAATCCTGCGCGATCCGTCGAAGGCGGTCCGTCCGGCGTAATACGCCCTCCCGTCGAAGGCGTCATCTCTCGGCTTCTCCCACGGACCGTAGAGATCGCGGCTCATGCGGTAGACGATCTTGTTCTCGTCGCTGTACTCAGAGTAGACCAGGTACCACCAATCGCCAATTTTAAAAATGTCTGGCATTTCGAACATGGTGTAGAGGCCGGGGGCCCAGAAGTCGCCCTTGAACTGCCAGTGCTCGAGGTCCTTCGACGTAAAGTGAACGAGCCTGCCAGTTTGGAGGGTTTTGGAGGGGTCGTCTCCCTTACGCGTGCCCAGTACGAGGAGGTATTCCTTCCGGTCGTCATCCCATATTACGAAAGGGTCGCGCCAGTTGCGCCCATCGTATCCTGGCTGAGGCGTGAGCTCTACTGCAACGCCCGTCTTTTTCCACGTCGCATAATCATCCGAGCAGGCCTTCGCCTGCATGAGCACCTGGGACGTTTTGCCTTCTCGCAGGTAGTTGCGGTTGAACCCGGTATAGAAAGCGCGTACCTCCCCTTTTGCCTCGTAAACGGTTCCGGCGTAGATGAACTGGTCTTGGTCGTCTTCTCCGCCGTGGGGGATCGCCGTTCCGTGTTCCTGGTACGTCACGAAGTCCTGGGTGGTCGCGAGCGACCACCCAAAGGGCTGTCCTTCGGCAAGCGGAGCGGGGTCGCGCGTGTCACGCTGGTGGTATAGATAGAACGTGCCGTCCTTGCCGAAGGGCATGACGTCTCCCACCCACACGTCCTTCGGTTGGTAGAACAGGTGCTGGTTATTGGTCGGGACTTTGCGCATGTCTCGTCCTCCTTACTGTCGCGTCTTTCCTATTCGTCTTCTTCGTCAACGTCCGGAGTAAGATCTCCGAGGTAGACGAGCTGCTCTTTGGCTTGGGTGACGACATGCCTCACCACATCGGGAGTAAGCTGTCCGGCGTGGAGCGAGAGCTCGAGGGCCACGGGAAGGTTTACGCCGGTCACTATGAACGCGCCTCGCGGAGCCGAGCAGGCTACGAGCTGGTTTACGCTGCCCTGAAGGATGTCGGTGAGAACGAGGGTCTCGTCATCTTCGGCGATGCCCTCGAATGCGCTGGCGAGCTTCTCCTCGAGCGGGGTTTCGTCTGTAAACGCGCAGACAACCCTGATGTCGTGCCCCGGTCCTATGATGGCCTTGAGCGTGTCTCCGAGTCCGGCTGCCAGGCCGTAGTGCGATGCAATGATGATGTGCCTCATAATGCGTCCTTTGTGGGTTGGTCTAGCCCTAGGCTAGGCAGCAAGAATGCCGAAAGCCGCGCACACCCACGAGATGATGAGGATGCCGAGGACAATCTTGTTGATGCTGACCTTGCGCTTGACGAGGGCGTAGACGATGGCTGTGGCTATTACGGGCAGCATGCCGACCATGATTTGGTCGAGGATGCCCGTCTGGACGTCGAGCGTGACGTCACCCATGGTGAACGTGAGACCACACGAGACCTTGATGACGGTGGGGATGAGCGCACCGACGACCATCATGCCAAGTGCCGACGTCGACTCGGTGAAAACGGACATCTTCTCGGCAAGGGTCGTGAAGAGCTTGTCGCCGAACTTATAGCCTATGCGCCAGTCAAAGAGCTTCCATACGAAGATGGCGATGGCGACGGCGAGCCAGAGAAGCACGCCGACGGGGTTTCCCGCCTGTCCCATGTAGGCGGCGATGGAGCCGAAGATGGTGGGAATGAGGATGGCGAAGATCGTATCGCCGACTCCTGAGAGGGAGCCCATGAGGCCAATCTTAAGGTCTTGGACCGCGTCGATGGCGTCATTGTGCCCCTTGTCCTCCAAGGCTAGGCCGGCGCCGAGGAGCAGGCCGCTTACCTGGGGAGTCGCATTGTAATAGCGATAGGTGCTCAGAAGTGACCTGCGGTAGCCCTCCTCGTCTCCTGCATAGATCTTGCGCAGGGCGGGTTCGGTTGCGAACATGACCGCCGGGGCACACTGGGACTCATAGTTATAGATGGACGCGCCGAGCATCCAGCGGCGGCCGCAACGGTCGAGATCGGAAACGGTGAGGACTGGCTGGTACGTTCCGTCTGCCAGGCGGGTTGGCGCTTCGTTTGCCTTGGTGGCGTTAACTTCGTTACTCATCTTCCAGACCTCCAGCGTCGAGGGCGTTTACGGACGGATTGCTGTGCGACTTGTAGTACTCGATGGCCGCGGCGGCACCGAGCAGGGCAATGGGGAGAATGCTTATCTGCAGGTAGGCGGCCAGAACGAAGCCAACGATGGCGTAGGCGATGAATTTCTTCATTGGCATGAAGGACAGAAGCATCGCAAGGCCGACGACGGGGAGGATACCGGCGGCGATGGAGAGGCCGGTCGTGAACCAGGAGGGCATGACGGAGAGGAAAGCGTTGACGGCATCGGCGCCAAAGAGCAGTACGGCAAACGTGGGGATGGCCGCCGTAAGGCCATAGAAGACCGGACCGAGGAAAAGTACGCTCTTCATCTGCGAGTACTTGCCCTCTTCGGCAAAGCGCTGCGAGGTACGCCCGAGGAAGCCGTTTGCCGTCTTGGCGATGACGTCGAGCTGAAGGCCGAGCATGCCGACTGCGATTCCGGCGGCAACGCCGACGCTCGCCTCCTGACCCGAGGTGATGGCAACGACGGCGCCAATGATGGCGGCAGTGGGATAGTCGGGGACGGAGGCTCCTCCCATGGCCGCCACGCCCAGGCTCATGAGTTGGACGATGGCGCCGACGGCGAGGCCGGTTACGGGGTCGCCGAGCGCAAGTCCGACGAACCATGCTGGCGTGACGGACATGTTCGTGAGAATTTGTCCCGCGTTCTTCTCGGCTCCGTAGATGAAGGCGATGAGTGTAACGACGGCTATCTGGATGATGGATGGTGTCATAAGTTCACTCCCTTGCTAAAGCGTGATGATGCTGGAGAGCTCTACGGGCTTGTCGGCCGGCACATAGCGAACGGTGATGTCGCAGCCGGTGCCAGCAATCGCTCGATATGCGGGCAGCTCGTCTTTGGTGACGTAGGCGCGACTGCTCACCTGGACGGCGTCTGACCCCTCTTCGGGAAAGACTGTGCCTCCGACCACGAGTGTGGGAACAACCTGGCCCGTCTGTATGACGTCGAGGATGGTCTGGGGGTCTCGCGCCACGATGAAGACCGTGTGGTCGTCGTACTTGCCCGCCCGATAGTTCGTGAGAGCCGTCTCCTTGTTGATAATGGAGAGGGCGACTCCCGAGGGCTTTGCCATCCGCATGGCGGCCTTCTTGGTCGGGTCGTTGGCGACGATGTCATCGATGACCATGAGACGCTGTGGACGGAACTCGGGTACCCACTGGGTTGCCACTATGCCGTGTAGCAGGCGGTTGTCGATGCGTGCTGCGATGATGCTCATGTGATGTTGGCTTCCTTCCTTTGCTTGCGTGACGCGTTTCGGCATGGCCTGTGCCGAAGCGCGTCATTCGTCCTGCCGGGCCGCGGACCCGTCGTTCAGCGTGGCCTGCCTGCGCGGGGCATGCCGGGAATTGATGTAGTCGTATGCGTAGGCGATCTCCGCGACGGGGACCTCCACGTGGTAATGGGCGGAAATGTCAGAGAAGCTCGTGCGGAATGCGATCGAGGTAGGCTCTGTGTCTCGGGGATGTTCATGCGGCTGGTCCTCCTTTCGCCACACACCTTACGGGCGGGGTGGTGCGCGGAACGGGTTGGCGCCAGTGTTTCGTCACGGGCGCGTGCACTTCGGCACTCCATGCTACATCTGAGTGGCATATGGCGACTTCTCGACACTCGCGCTCGACACAGCGAGCGGAAATGGCGCTGCCTGCCGAGCGCCTCGCGGGCGCATCCCGACCGCAGAAGTGAGCGCGAAGGCTCGTCGAAGTGCTGGGTGGGGGACCGGCGGTCTGGATACGCGGTTTCGTTCGGCGAAGGCGGCGAGGCGAATGGCATGGCGAACGTACGGGTTTGACGTGAACGGGTTGCCCGTGGCGGCGTGGTATCGGGAGGAGACGGTCGAGCAGGTGCTCGCGCCGCTGCTCGCCCGTCTCGCGCGCTCGCATCAGGAGAAGGGGTCGCAGGCCCATCTCGGCAACCCGGTGCGCATACGCTATTGCGACCGGGACGGCCACGTGTCGCGAACGGATATCGTCCGCCAGGTGGACGTCGCGCCGCGAAATGCAGACTCGCCTCAATCGTCGGTAAGGGGTGCCGCGGGCGATACGATGGAATCCACGGACCGCACCGCGCCGCCGAGATTGCGACGCGAACGCAGGCGATGCGCCCGAAAAACTCCTCCGCGCATGTAGGGCGAAACGCCAGATTGGAGCTCCATGAACGATTTCTCCTTCTACTCCCCCACCCGCTTTGTCTTTGGGCGAAAAGCGACCGACAAGGTTGGGGGACTCTGTCCGCCTCCGGCTACCGCTGAGCGCTCATTGTCTACGGCAGGGGTTCCGCAGTTCGCTGCGGAACGCTCGTCCGCGTGAGGGCATCGCTCGATGCCGCGGGCGTGGAGCACATCGGGCTTGGAGGGGTGCGTCCAAACCCCGAAATAGGCTTGGCACGAGAAGGCGTCGAGCTCGCACGGGCAAACGACGCCGACATCATCCTGCCCGTGGGCGGCGGCTCCGTCATGGACTGCGCGAAGGCCATCGCACTGGGGCGGTATACGACGGCGACGTATGGGACTTCTTCCGCAAGCGCGCCGTTCCCGCCGACCGCATCGACGTCGCCTGCGTGGTGACCATCCCCGCATCCGGTTCCGAGGCCTCTAACTCCTGCGTTATCAGCAACGACGAGGAGCACCTCAAATGCAGCATTAACACGGACCTCAACCGCCCGGCCATCGCCTTCCTCGACCCGGAGCTGACCTTCAGCCTGCCCGCCTGCCAGACCGCCGCGGGAGTGACCGACATGATCGCCCATATCATGGAGCGACTCTTCTCCGGCGAGCCCGCCGTGGGCGTAACCGACAACATCGCCTGCGGGCTAGTGCGCGCCGCGAGGGAGGCGGCGCCCAAGGTGATGGAGAACCCCGATGACTACGACGCCCGCGCCGAGATCATGTGGGTGGGTACGCTCGCCCATAACGCCCTGCGCGACGGCGATTGGACCTGCCGCGGCCTTGAGCACGAGCTATCCGCACTGGACACCAAGATCACGCACGGCGCCGGCCTCGCCGTCATCTTCCCCGCCTGGATGCGCTACGTATGGCGAGAGCACCCTGAGCGCTTCCTGGAGTTCAGCGCCCAGGCCCTTGGCATCGAACCCATCGATTCGGACGCGGACGAGCTCGATGTGGAGGTAACCCCCGAGCAGGCAATCGAGTACGCGGTCGAAGCGACCATCGACGAGCTGCAGGATTTCTTCGTCTCGCTGGGAATGCCGCGCGCGCTATCGGAGTTCGGAGTCACCGAGGACGATATCGAAAAGATGATTCCGGGCCTCAAGATCAACCGCGGAGAGCTCTTCGGCAGCTTCAGGAAGCTCACGCTGGACAACGCGAGAAAGATTTACCGCAGCGCACTCTAGGAAACAGATGCCAGTCCCCCACGGGCGAGCAGCACGGCGGCCCCCGCAAACCAGAAACGGCGCCGCTCCCGCGACGCCGTCATATTCCCTGGTGCCCCCGGGCGGATTCGAACCGTCGACACCCGCTTTAGGAGAGCGGTGCTCTATCCCCTGAGCTACGGAGGCATGTTGTACTAGTGTAGCAGATTTACTGCATCGCCATACGTCGCATGACTAGACTTCGAAGTTGCGGTGGAATAGTTCCTGTCTGAAGCATCTAAAGCCGTATTTAGAAACTATTTCACTGCAACTTATGAGGAGCTAGTTGCCTTTGTGGAAGAGGCTTTTGATGACGGAGGGGATGCTCTTGGCGCCCTTGGCGGTCACATCGATAAAGTCGGGCGAACGCACGAGCTTATCCTCGTCGACGTACTTGCGGACCGCGCGAAGCGTCTCTTTGTCGTCGCGCGTCGAAAACGTAAAGTGACCGTTGTCCTTGGTGAAGATGGCAAAACGCGTAATCTTCTTGGTGCCGCGCAAAACCTCGGCGGCAATATAGTCGACCTCGTCCCACGGGATTTGAATATAATCCTCGGGATTGCGCTCGTTATAGTACTCGAACGCCTTATTGCCCACCATCACGTTACCGTGGCTGGTAAGCCCCATCAGGCAGGTTGCCGGCGTTGCCAGATCGACCGTGCTGTTCTGAGATTGCGCCATACGCGCCTCGCCCTCCAATAAAAACAATCGAACCGCATCCAGTGTACCCACCGGGTGCGGTCCGTTTCAATGGCTCAAAAGCCCTTACCTAGCAACTCTCGGTCTTAAGCCGAAGCGTGCTTACATGAAGCCGCAGAAGCGACCGATGATGCCGACGGCGAAGAGAGCCAGGATGATGACGATCGGGCTAACCTTCTTCTTGAGGAGCTTGCAGACCAGCAGGGTCAGGCACACGGCGGCAAGGCCGGGGATGAGCTGATCGAGGTTACCCTGGAGCGTGGTGACCTTCATCTGATCAAGGGCGGTAGCACCGACGGAGTTGTACATCGTCAGCGCTTCCTTGATACCCTCGGAACCGGAGGGCAGGCTAGCCCAGTCGATAAAGGCGCCAGCAGACTGCTTGACCGTGGAGACAATCGGGGTGAAGGAAATGGACACCCAGCGCTCGACCAGGGCGCCGATGATGAACATACCCAGGATGGAAGCGCCCTCGGTGACCTTGCCCATCAGACCGCCGGAGAGGTCCTTGGCGATAGAGGAGCCGACCTTGTAGCCAAACTCCTGTGTGTACCACAGGAAAGCGTAACGGATGATGTTCCACGCGAAGAAGAACAGCAGCGGACCGACGATGCTGCCGGACATGGCCAGGGAAGCGCCCAGAGCGCCCAGAATCGGGCGAAGGGTGAACCAGAAGACGGGGTCACCGACGCCGGCGAGCGGGCCCATCATACCGACCTTGACGCCCTGGATGGCGACGTCATCGATCGGAGCACCGTTGGCGCGCTCCTCCTCGAGGGCGAGGGTAACGCCAATGACGGGGGCGGAAACATAGGGGTGGGTGTTATAGAACTCCAGGTGGCGCTTAAGAGCGGCAATCTGGTCATCCTTGCTGGTGTAGAGCTTCTTGATCGCAGGGATCATTGCGAAGCACCAGCCGCCGTTCTGCATACGCTCGTAGTTCCACGAGCCCTGAAGGAACTGATGACGGAAGCAAACCTTCTTACGGTCAGCCTTGGTGAGCTGAATCTTGTTCTCTGCCATATGTATCACTCCCCTCCTACTCGTAATCGTTCAGAATGTCGCCGAGCGGGTCGCCGGAGCCACCGCCCATGCCGCCACCCTGCTTGGCCAGATCCTTAAGGCCAAGGTAGATGAGGGCAAGGGAGATGCCGATGAGGCCAAGGGCGATCAGCGTGAGCTGAGGGATGGCAGCAAGGACAAAGCCGAGGATAAAGAACGGCCAGGTCTCCTTGGTGGCCATCATGTTGATGACCATGGCGTAACCGACGGAAGCGACCATGCCGCCGCCGACGGCCATGCCGCCGGACAGCCAGTCGGGCATAGCGTTAAGCGCGTTGGTAACAGCCTCGGCCGGGATGACGCACAGAAGTACTGCCGGGATGGCGATACGAAGGCCCTGCATGAGGATGGCAGCGTACTGCCAGCGCTCGATGCCGGAGAAGTCGCCCTTCTCGGCGCAACCGTCCATGGCGTGAGCGATAGCGGTAGCAATGGTACGGCAGATCATGGTCAGGAACAGACCAGCGACCGACAGCGGGACGGCGACGGCGATGGCCGCGGTAACGGCCTTGGCCGAATCAGTGGCGCCGCCGTTGAGGGCGAGCACCATGATGATCGAAGAAGCGACCGAGGCCAGAGCGGCGTCAGGCGCGACGGCGGCGCCAACGTTAGCCCAGCCAAGGGCCATCATCTGGAGCGAACCGCCCAGGAGGATGCCCTCCTGAAGGTGACCGGTTACGAGACCGATAAGCGTGCATGCCACGAGCGGCTGATGGAACTGGAACTCATCCAGAATGCCTTCCATACCGGCAAGCAACGCGACAATCGCAACAAGCAGAATAGTGATTGCAGACATGTATCGGACCCTCCTTTACTATGCTTGAGCGGCCAGTTCGGCCTTAGCTTTCTTCAACATGGCGTCGAGATCCTCGGAGGAATCCGAAGGAACCTTGCGGACCTCGAACTTGACGCCCTTAGCCTTGAGGGCCTCGAGAGTCTTGACGTCGTCATCGCCCATGGCGACGGCGTTGGTGACGACGACCTTGCCCTTGGAGTGAGCCATGGAACCGATGTTGACTTCCTTGATGTCGACGCCGGCCTCGATGGCCTTGAGCAGATCCTGCGGGTTCTCGAAGAGCAACATGGCCTTGGTGTCACCAAAGCGCGTGTCCTTGACGACCTCGGCCATCTTCTTGATGGGCACGACGTTGGCATGGACTCCCGGAGGGGCAGCCTGCTCGATCATCGTCTTGCGAAGCTCGTCGTGAGCAACGCCGTCGGAAACCACGATGATGCGGTTGGGGTTAATCTGCTTGGTCCACGTGGTGGCCACCTGACCATGCAGCAGACGGGTGTCGATACGGACGTGGGCGATCTTGATGTGCCCGTCGCCGATGACCGTTCCCGGAGGGATGGCGCCTGCAGGAGCAGCGGCGGCCGTAGCCGGCTTCTTCTCCTCGGGCTCCAGAGACTCGGGCTTGACGCGCACGCCAGCCTTAGCCTCAGTCACGAGATGTTTTGCGATCGCATGTGCAGTGTTCTTTGCGTCAAAGCGCTGCGAATATGCCTCGATGAGCATAGGCAGGTTGACACCGGTGACGATAGCCCAGGAATCGTGGCCCTCGATGAGCCCGCTGATCTGGTTGAACGGCGTGCCGCCCCACAGATCAACGAGGAAGAGCACCTGCTCCTGGTCCTCGAAGGAAGCGACTGCTTCCTCGACCTTGGCACGGAAGTCGTCGGGGCCCATGCTCGGCTCGAGCGAGACCACGGCAACAGACGGCTGATCGCCAAAGACCATCGAGCCCGTCTGCTTGATTCCAGCTGCCAAGTCCCCGTGGCTAGCAAGAACAATACTTACCATCACATAACCTCCTTTTTGTCTACGTATTTCCTACACGACATGAAAGGAGTATACCTGTTTGGATTGTGGGATTATAGCTAAATCCGCAAAAGGTTGGATTATTTGTTTAAACGTCTAGGTTTGTTACAAGTTGATTACGTTACTGCTTTTTGACTCATTACACGACAAGGCGTCGCTCATCAAGCTATGTATTTTATAGATACAAGCAAGCTGTTCATTAATATCGATATTAAGCAAGTGCGAATGTGCTCGTACTGTCACTATTTTGTTTAAACAGACATGGCTTTGTTAGCGCCGGGCGATTTTAGCCGCTAATAGTCAAACTATTTTGACCAATCCCGGTCACCGAATAATGGCCACCGTGCCTCCCCGCCGCCACTACGCTGGTGGTGCCAACACGCCGGCGTTAGGAG
>NZ_JBBNLM010000015.1:0-56432 GCF_040092475.1 Collinsella sp. CLA-ER-H10 | reverse complement strand
CAAGTTTCGGGGCGCAGTTCACCTGTCCCCATTGTGGTGGTTAGCAACGGAAACCGAGTAGTTTTCTCAATAGAAAAGCGGCAACGTCCATCACGGGCGTTGCCGCTTTCGTTGTCTACCGGTTTTGTCTAAGTCTGTAACAACTGGACCGCTAAAAGTGGGCTAGGTGTTACAGATCGAGATACTTCCGAGCCGCACCGTCCCTTTGTCTCAATCTGTAACATCTGGGACCGATTTTGCCGAGTTATTGTTACAGATTGAGATTTTTCCTTGAGAGGGATTCGAATGTCTCGATCTATAACAAATAGACCGGAAAATGGGTTCTAACTGTTACAGATCGAGACGTTTTGGGACCGCGGCTGAGCCATCGTGGCGGCTTGACGTTTTCCCAGATAAAACCTGCCAAAATAAACCTGTCCCTTTTCGGCAGGTTTTAGGGCTCCCAGGGGCAGGGGGCTTCGATGTGGATGTGCTCGCCGGTTACGGGATGCGTAAAGGACACGCTGTGGGCGTGGAGCATCAGGCCGCAGGGGCGCGGCGTTCCGTACAGGTCGTCGCCAACCAGGGGATGACGCTCGCTCGCCAGGTGCACGCGAATCTGATGCTTGCGGCCGGTGAGCAACTCGACATCGATATACGAGCGCGCGGGCAGGCCACGACGGCTCTTAAGACGTTTGAGCGCCTTCACGCGAGTTTGAGACGGCTTGCCGCTGGCGCCGACGCGCATCTTTCGGCTGTCGTGACGGTCGCGGGCGATGGGCTTGTCGATGAGCTTCTCGTTCCAGTCGATCTTGCCCTCGGCCAGCGCCAGATAGTGCTTTTCGAAGGCGTGGTCGATGACCATTTGGTCAAAGGCGGGCTGCGTCTGTTTGTCGAGCGAAAACAACACCACGCCGGTGGTGTTGCGGTCCAGGCGGTTGAGCGGCTGCATGTCGGTCGCGGCAAAGCCGTCACCCATCGCCAGCAGCAGGTCGCTGGCGTAGTCGGTGAGCGTGCGCTCGCCGGTGCCGTCGCCGTGGACGATCATGCCGGCGGGCTTGTCGATGGCCATGAGCCAGGCGTCGCAGTAAAGGACTTGAGGTTCTTCGTTCACGTGTAAGCCTTTCGGTTAGCTAATTCCCACAAACATGCAGCCCGAGGTGGCGCCGCGCAGGCGGGTGGCGGGCTTGCGGCCGGCCTGTGCTGCTTCGACGGCACGACGGACGCGGGCGACGGCACGGCCCACCTCATCTGTCTCGAGCAGCGTTCCGTCTACCATGAGACGACGCACGCCGGCATCGAGCAGCTGAGGAACCTGCGGCGTGAGGTCGATGGGGTAGGCGTCGTACAGGCGAGAGCGGCCATGGATGTCGGTGCGTACGGGCATGACCTTGCCGTCGATATTCTTGAGTGACAGCTTGCGGGCGCGCAGGCGGCAGTTAGCGCAATCGTGGATGCAGCCATTGGCCACCTGCAGGATGCAGTGCTCACTCGTCATAACGCGCGGGCGGCCGAACACAGTGATGCCCAGGGCTGCGGGCGCGGCGGTGCCAAGCGAGACGATCTCGTCGAGCGTGATCTCGGGCGAGAGCCAAAACGCACCGGCTCCGCGCTCGGCAAGTGCCTCCATGCAGGGCGTGTTATGCACCGGCAGGCAAGAGCGAATCTCGGCCGTGGCGCCGGCATGAGCGGCTACGGCGAGCTCGGAGATATTGCCGACGGCGACGGTGGCTCCGGCATTGATCCAAGGATCGACGCGCTCGTGGTCGACGGCGCGGCAGACCTCGTCGAGTACGGGCACGATACCCTGCTCAAATGCATCGGCAGGGGAGAGTCCGACAGCCTCGAGCGCGTCGGTGGTCATATAGATGCGCGTTGCACCCTCCGCGCGGGCTGCCTCGGCGGCCTCGAGCGAGGTGACGGTGGCGCAGATCTGCGGCTCGTCGCGGTAGTGCTTGGGCATGGGGCGCGTACATTTGTCGAGCACCGGCAACTCGAGCGTTTTTGCGCGCTCCTCGTACGGTGCCAGAATGGCCTCTTCCAGCGCCTTACAAGCGGCGGCGCGCACCTTGTGCACGGCGGAGAAGCCCATGCCGCAGCCCTCATCGAGCGCCACATCAAAGCTCGCGGCCTCAAAGGGAGAGGAGCCCATGCGCCCGACGTGCTCAACCAGATCGGATGCCTCGACGGCGCGGGTCTTGGCGGCCTCGACGGTGAAGCCCGTGGCGGTGGCGGTGAGCGCGGGGTTGTCACAGCAGGTGAGTGTGACAGTAAACGGCTCGCCCAGGCGCGCCACGACGGACACGTCAACAGCTCGGCGGCGCAGCACATCGCGCTTGAGCGCGGCGCCGGCGGCGTCAATGGCGCTCTGGCTTCGAATCACGCGCACGCGGCAGCCCTCGGGCATGCTACGGGGCACGCGGCACTCAATGATGTCACCGGCGGCGGCATCATCGGCGGCAATGGTGGTCAGGAACTGGTCAAACTCGTTATCGTGGCGAAGCTCCAGCAGGTCGCCTTTGCCCACGGGCTCAAACAGCTCAATGCGGGCGATGGCGGCGCGGCGACGGCGGTCGTCGGACTTGAGGCCGCGCACATCGCGGTTGGCCGGGCGGCTGCCCAGCACCGTGCCCACGATCTGGCCGCGGTTGTTGGAACGCTCATAGCTCATCATCTCGTCGCCCGAGGTGCCGTCCTGATAGGCGTGCGTAAAGTCGCGGTTGAAGCAGCGCTTGAGCTGGCGCTGGCGGGCGGCTTCCTCGTCCTTGGCAACGGCGGCTCCGGATAGCATGTCGTCAATTTCGTGACGATACACATCAACGATGGAGTACACGTAATCGGGTGCCTTCATGCGGCCCTCGAGCTTGAGCGATGCGGCGCCGGCGTCATACAGACGGCGAACAAGCTGTGAGGTGTTGGTGTCACGCGGGCACAGCGCGCGCTCGCGACCGGCAGGGGAGAGCGCGCGACCGTTCTCGTCGATCAACTCGTAGGGCAGGCGGCAGGGCTGGGCGCACATGCCGCGGTTGGCCGATCGTCCCGCCATGGCAAAGCTCGACAGCAGGCACAGGCCCGAGTAGCAAAAGCAGATGGCGCCATGGCTGAAGACCTCAAGGTCCACATCGGGCGCGGCGTCGTGAATGGCGGCGATTTCGTCGATGGAGAGCTCGCGCGAGAGAGTCACGCGGTCGGCGCCCTGCTCACGGCACCAAAGGGTTCCGCGGTCGTCGTGGATGTTCGCCTGGGTCGAGATATGTGTCTCGATGCCGGGCATGGTGCGCTTGGCCTCAAAGAACAGACCCCAGTCCTGGATAATGAAGGCATCGGCGCCCAGCGTGGAGCAGCGATGAATGAGCTGCAGTGCATCGCCCATCTCGGACTGCTTGATGACGATGTTGACCGTGACGTAGACGCGCGACCCGGCTAGATGCGCGGCGCGGCAGGCTTGCTCAAAGGCCTCGTCGGTAAAGTTGGTTGCCTTGCGGCGGGCGTTGAAGCTGCCCATGCCGCAGTAGATGGCGTCTGCCCCGGCGGCGAGCGCGGCGGCAAAGGGCTCCGGGCCTCCGGCGGGGGCCAAAAGCTCGGGCCTGCGGTTAGTGGTTCGGCTGGCGGTTGCGGTCATATCCTGCCTTTCAAAATGCTCAGATATTCAAAAGTATAGTGGCGTCGCTGCGGTGGGCGACGCCCGCAGCCTAAGCAGGACAAAGTCTTCAGCAGCTTGGACTGGCTGCTCCACATGAGAACCGTTCAGCGGTTCGGGGAAACCGTTGGGCGATAAAATATTCTCGCAAGCTGATAATATTCTTGCATCAAACAGAAACCTTGAGTACTATCCCAATCAAGCGCGGTGTTCAGACCGAACTGTGCCTCCCGGTGTGAACACCGCGCTCACGCTCTCTCAATTGATCGTAAGGAGAAAAACATGAGCAAGACCGTCGTGTCTTCCGATAACGCACCCGCAGCCATCGGCCCGTATTCCCCCGGTATCCAGGCCGGCAACATGGTGTTCCTGTCCGGCCAGCTGGGCATCGATCCCGCGACCGGCAAGATGCCCGAGGGCGTCGAGGCCCAGGCCAAGCAGTCCCTCGCCAACGTCGAGGCCCTGCTGACCGCTGCCGGCGCTACCTTTGCCGATGTCGTCAAGACCACGGTCTACCTGGCCGACATCGCCGACTTCGCCGCCGTGAACGAGGTCTACGCCTCCAAGTTTGAGGCCCCGTTCCCCGCGCGCAGCGCCTTCCAGGTTGCCGCCCTTCCGGCTGGCGGTCTGGTCGAGATCGAGGTCGTTGCCGCTCTCTAAGGCGTTGGCCACAACTAAACATGACATGCAAAAAGACCCTGCAGCGCGTGCGAGCTGCAGGGCCTTTTATCAAGTGACGGATCGCTTGTGGAGCCGCACTCCATTTTGCTCGTTAGCCTTCCTTGCGGACTTTTTGCAGGTAGCGGTAGACGCTGGGCTCCGAGATGCCCAGCGCGGTGGCGGCGCAGGCCACGGCACCCTTGAGCATGAACACCCCGTTGCCGTTGAGGTGGCGAATGACGTCCACGCGGTCGCTTTGACCAAGCGATGCTACATCCAGCCCGCGCGCGCTCAGCAACTCGGCAATGCTGCGGTCGATGAGCTCCTGTGTGGACTCCGAAAGGCTTTCGACCTCGATAGACGCGGGCTCCGTGCGCGTCGGCGCCGCGTCGAAGCAGGCCATGAGCTGCTGTGCCATGGCGTTGATGGAGCGCACGGTCGAGAGGTCGGTGTTGACGCAGAGCATACCGACGATCTCATCATTCTCGCGGATAAAGTACGTCGCTGACTCCAACGTCTTGCCGCCGGCACCGCGCCCCTCGTAGCCCGTAATAAACGGCAGGTCGCGATACTTGGCGTCGTGCATGATCTTGAGTGCCAGATCGGTGGCGGGACCGCCGACCTTGCGGCCGCTCACGATGCCGTTGCGAATATCAACGATGGCGTGGTCGGGATCCGAGAAATCGTGCAGCACGATTTCGCTGTTTTTGCCGAGTATCTGCTCCAGAAAATCGACCATCGGCAAAAAGCGACGTACGGTCTCGTTCACGGGCAACTCCTTTGGGTGAAATCGGAAATGTTCATAACAATTTTTTCTCATGGTAACACGCTGCCCATCATCTCGTATATCCGCAGGTACATTGCGTAATGCAGACGAACGGTAGGAATTTAGCGGTAAACGGTTGACCAAAAGAAAAGTTAGATGTTATTTTGACTAGACACTTTCCTGACCTGCGGAAATGCGTTATTTCAGCTGAAGAATAGTCTGATAACAAAAAATTATTATTGAGAATGAGAATCATCTTTAATACGATATGCAATGAAGGCACAACCTCAACCCCGCACTGCGTCACAATAGAGCGTTAGATGCGAAAACAACTACTTCGAGGATTGGTGGTCAAATGACCCAGGAGACGGTTACGAACGGCACTGAAGCCCTGTTCACTCGCGAAGGCATGCCTCCCGTTAAGGAAATGATCCCGTGCGCCCTTCAGCATGTACTGGCATCGTTTGCCGGCATCATTACCCCGGCGGTCATCATGGCCGGCGTCTACGGCTTTAATAGCCAGCAGAGCACCGATATCATTCAGGTTGCACTCATTCTTTCGGCGATCGACACGGCCCTTCAGGCCTTCGCTCCCTTCCGTCGCATCGGCGGCGGCCTGCCCATCGTCATGGGCGTTTCGTTCGCGTTCCTGCCGGCCCTTCAGGCCATGGGTGCCTCGGGCTTTAGCTTTGGTGCGCTGCTGGGCGGCGAGCTTGTCGGCGGTGCCGTCGCGGTCCTCTTTGGTCTGGCCTACAGCAAGATTAAGTGGCTGTTCCCGCCCGTCGTGACCGGTACGGTCATCTTCTCCATTGGCGTCTCTCTCTATCCCACGGCTGTCAAGTATATGGCCGGCGGTATGGGTACGCCGCTGTGGGGCACCCCGCAGGCCTGGTGCGTCGCTCTTATCACCTTCGCCGTGGTCTTTGCGCTCGCCAACTTTGGCAAGGGCACGCTCAAGCTGGGATCCGTGTTCTTTGGCATGATCGTTGGCATGATCGTCTCCATCCCCTTTGGCATGATCGACTTCTCCAGCGTCGCCACCGCTCAGGTCTTCGCTCTTCCCAAGCTCATGCCCTACGCGCTCGAGTTTGATCCCGAGGTCTGCATTACCCTCGCCGTCGTGTTCCCCATGGTTGCCATCCAGGTTATCGGTGACGTCTCCGCCGCCTGCCTGGGCTCCATCGACCGTATGCCCACCGAGCGCGAGCTCTCCGGCGCTATCGTGTCCCAGGGCCTCACCTCTATGGTCGGCGGTCTGCTGGGCGGTCTTCCCACCAGCGCCCTTGGCCAGAACGTGGGCATCATCTGCTCCAACAAGGTCGTCAACAAGTGGGTCTTTGTGATCATTGCGGCCGTCTTTGCCATCGCCGGTCTGTTCCCGCAGCTCTCTGCCGTCCTTTCCGCTATCCCGCAGCCCGTCATCGGCGGCGCGACCGTCGGCGTCTTTGGCACCATCACCATGAACGGCGTGCGTATGTTCACCCGCGAGGGCCTCACGCAGCGCACCACCACCATCGTCGGCACCTCCGTCGTCTTTGGCCTGGGTATCTGGATGGCCAGCGGTTGCCTTGCCGGCGAGGGTATGCCCGCCTGGGTGTCCACCGTCATCGGCTCCAATGCCGTAACCCCCACCGCCATCATGGCCATTGTCCTTAACCTGATCCTTCCGCAGACGCCGGTCGTGGCTCAGCACATCGATGCTGCCAAGGACGCTGCCGTGGATCTGGTCTTGCCCGAGAGCAAGAAGTAACCAATTCGGTGCTATTCGTCGGCGGACGCATCGCCTCGTCCGCCGACGCCATGCGGCACCAAGCCGCACTTCAAAGGGTTTGTCCCTTTGGTGAAGCGTTGACGGGAGAGGGCCCGTTTCCGGTGTAGGCCGGCGCTTCGCACTCCGCCATGTCAGAGGTGTCAAACCCCGCCTCTGATGTTGAAGGGAGCATCCATGCTTCTGGTCGCTAACGGTTCCGTCTTTACCCGCAACGCTCAGACCCCGTTTATTCCAAACGGTGCGGTCGCCATTGACGGAGATACGATCGTCGAAGTGGGCCCCGAGCGCGAGCTCAAGGCCAAGTACCCGGATGCCGAGTACGTCGACGCCCAGGGCAACCTCATCATGCCCGGACTCATCAACTGCCACACCCACATCTACTCGGGTCTGGCCCGCGGCCTTGCCATTAAGGGCTGCAACCCCACCAACTTCCTGGAGAATCTTGAGCAGCAGTGGTGGAAGATTGACGACAACCTGACGCTCGACGGCACCAAGGCCAGCGCCTATGCCACGATTCTTGACTCCATCCGCGATGGCGTCACCACGATCTTCGATCACCATGCGAGCTTCTGCGAGATCCCGGGAAGCCTCTTTACCATTAAGGATGCAGCTCAGGAGCTGGGCATGCGTTCGTGCCTGTGCTACGAGGTCTCCGATCGCCGCGGCCAGGAAAAATGCGACCAGGCCATTGCCGAGAACGCCGAATTTGCCCAGTGGGCCGCCAAGGAGCGTCGCGATAACGACAACCACATGATCGCCGCCATGTTTGGCGGTCACGCCACCTTTACGCTTTCGGACGAGACCATGGACAAGATGGCCGAGGCCAACAACGGCCTGACCGGCTTCCACATCCATGTGTGCGAGGGCATGAATGACGTTTGGGACTCCCGCCTCAACCGCGGCGGCATCAGCCCCGTCGAGCGCCTGCTGCAGCACAACCTGCTGGGTCCCGACACCATGCTCGGCCACTGCATCCACGTGACGCCTGCCGAGATGGATATCGTCAAGGAGTCCGGCACCTGGCTCGTCAACAACCCCGAATCCAATATGGGCAACGCCGTGGGCTGCGCCCCCGTGCTCGAGTTCTTCCGCCGCGGCATCCCCGTGTGCATGGGCACCGACGCCTACACCCACGATATGCTCGAGAGCCTCAAGGTCTTCCTGATCATTCAGCGCCACAACGCCGCCATGCCCAACGTGGGCTGGTGCGAGGCCATGACGATGCTCTTTGAGAACAACGCCAAGATGGCGAGCAAGTATTTCGATCGCAAGCTCGGCGTGCTTGAGGCCGGCGCCGCTGCCGACGTCATCGTCATGGACTACAAGCCCTTTACGCCGCTGAGCGAGGAGAACATCGACGGCCACATGCTCTTTGGCATGATGGGCAAAAACTGCCGCACCACCATCATCAACGGCCGCGTCCTGTACAAGGATCGCGAGTTCGTTGGTATCGATGAGGACAAGATCAACGCGTGGACCATGGCCGAGTCCAAGAAGCTCTGGAGCACGCTCAACGATCGCGCCTACTAATTACAAGTAGATTCACGCGCGTCGGATGTTTCGCCGCATCGGACGCGCGTATAGGCGACCTCCGCGGGGTCGCCGGCGCTGTGCTAGCGCTACACCGTATTTGCGCCCGCCGCGCGGTCTCGCCGGGCGTTACAGAGAGGAGCTCACTATGAGCGACATCATGAGGCCGATCCCGTTTTCGCAGCTGATGAACTGGATCATCGAGGAGCACAAGACTCAGGACGCCATCTTTGGCGTGCGTAAGATGGTCACGACCAATCAGGAGGGTGCGCTTCCCATTTTTGACGAGCGCATCGAGACTCCGTTTGGCCCGGCCGCCGGCCCCAATACGCAGCTTGCCCAGAACATCGTGGCATCCTACGTGGCCGGTTCCCGCTTCTTTGAGCTCAAGACCGTCCAGGTTATGGACGGCGAGGAGCTCTCCAAGTGTGTGAACAAGCCCTGCATTGTGGCGCAGGACGAGTGCTACAACTGCGAGTGGTCGACCGAGCTCGAGGTTCCGCAGGCCTTTGCCGAGTACGTGAAGGCATGGTTTGCCTGCCACCTGATCGCTCGCGAGTACGGCCTGGGCAGCCCGGACGGTTTTGTCTTTAACATGTCCGTGGGCTATGACCTCGAGGGCATCAAGAGCCCCAAGGTCGATGCCTACATCGAGGGCATGAAGGACGCCAGCGGCTCCGACGTCTGGAACGAGTGCCGCACGTGGGCGCTCGCCAACCTGGACAAGTTTGAGCATGTTGATGCCGCGTTTGTCGAGTCCATCCCGGCGCGCGTCTCCAACTCCATTACCGAGTCAACGCTGCATGGCTGCCCGCCGGCGGAGATCGAGCGCATCGCGACCTATCTGATTACCGAGAAGGGCCTTAACACCTACATCAAGTGCAACCCCACGCTGCTGGGCTATGAGTTTGCCCGCCAGCGCCTCAACGAGCTGGGCTTTGACTACATCGTCTTCGACGATACGCACTTCCGCGAGGACCTGCAGTGGTCCGACGCCGTGCCCATGTTCGAGCGCCTGATTGCCCTGTGTGCCGAGCGCGGCCTGGAGTTTGGCGTCAAGCTCACCAATACCTTCCCCGTCGACGTGACGAGGAACGAGCTGCCTTCCACCGAGATGTACATGTCCGGCCGTTCGCTGTTCTCGCTGACCATCGAGGCCGCCCGCCGCATTACCGAGCAGTTCGATGGCAAGCTGCGCATCAGCTACTCCGGCGGTGCCACGGTCTACAACATCCGTGCCCTGTACGATGCCGGCATTTGGCCCGTTACCCTGGCGACCGACGTGCTCAAGCCCGGTGGCTACGAGCGCTTTAGCCAGATGGCCGGCGAGTTTACCGACCTGGATGGCAAGCCGTTCGCGGGCGTCTCTCTCGAGGCCGTGACCGCGATCCAGACCGACTCGCTCACCAATCCGCTCTACAAGAAGCCGCTGCGCCCGCTGCCCGACCGCAAGGTCGCCGGCAAGAGCCCGCTTTCCGACTGCTTTACCACGCCGTGCCGCACGAGCTGCCCCATCCAGCAGGACATTCCTGCCTACCTGGCGGCTGTTGACGAGGGCCGCTACGAGGACGCACTCAACATCATCATCGAGCGCAACGCCCTGCCGTTCATTACCGGCACCATCTGCCCGCATCCCTGCGGTCGTGCCTGCGAGCGTGCATTCTACGAGCCCGAGGGCGCCCAGATTCGCGCCAGCAAGCTCAAGGCCGCCCGCGAGGCCCTGACTGCCGTGCTGCCCAAGCTGCGCGCCCAGGCTATCGCCAACGACGGTGAGCGCAACGTTGCCGTTATCGGCGGCGGCCCGGCCGGCCTGGCGACGGCGTTCTTCCTGACGCGCGCCGGCGTGCCCGTCACCATCTTTGAGGCCCGCGATTCGCTCGGCGGCGTGGTCCGTCACGTCATCCCCGAGTTCCGCATCGCCAGCGACGATATCTCCCACGATGCCGAGCTCTGCCTGGCCTTTGGCGCCAAGGTGCAGCTCAACGCCCGCGTGGATTCCATTGACGAGCTCAAGGCCCAGGGCTTTACCGACGTGGTCGTGGCCACCGGTGCCTGGATGCCCGGCTCTGCGGGGTTGGGCGAGGGTGCCGAGCTCGACGTGCTGGAGTTCCTCGAGGCCGCCAAGAAGGGCGAGAAACTCGAGTTGGGCGAGGACGTCGTGGTCATTGGCGCCGGCAATACCGCCATGGACGCGGCCCGCGTGGCCAAGCGCCTGGCCGGCGTGAAGAACGTGCGCCTGGTGTATCGCCGCACCAAGAAGCAGATGCCCGCCGACGAGGAAGAGCTCGATTTTGCCCTTGCCGACGGCGTTGAGTTCTGCGAGCTGCTGGCGCCCAATGCGCTTAACGGCTCCGTGCTGACCTGCGACGTCATGGAGCTCGGCGAGCCGGATGCAAGCGGCCGTCGCAGCCCCGTCGCCACGGGCGAGACCGTCGAGCTTTCCGCCACCACGGTGATCTGCGCCGTGGGCGAGGGCATCGATGCCAGCCTGTACGATGCCGCGGGCGTCGAGCACGACCGTCGCGGCCGTCTTGCCGCCACTTCCACCGGCGTCGAGGGCGTTTGGGCTGCCGGCGACTGCCGTCGCGGTCCTGCCACCGTGGTCGAGGCTATCGCCGATGCCGCCGGGGTCGCCCATGCCATCGCCGGTGTGGACTTTAACAAGTACGCCGACTGCAACGAGCAGGCCGGCCGCGAGGACACCTGCTACGAGCGCAAGGGGTCGCTGTGCCGCGACAAGCGCAACTGCACCAAGACCCGCTGCCTGGGCTGCGGCTCGGTGTGCGAGGTCTGCTGCGACGTGTGCCCCAACCGCGCCAACGTGGCAATTAAGGTGCCGGGCCTGGCCAAGCATCAGGTCGTCCATGTCGACGGCATGTGCAACGAGTGCGGCAACTGCGCCGTGTTCTGCCCTTACCAGGAGGGTCGTCCCTACAAGGACAAGCTCACCCTGTTCTGGAGCGAGGAGGACATGGAGAACTCCGAGAACGAGGGCTTCCTGGCCGTGGACGAGGACCACTTTAAGGTTCGCGTCGCCGGCACGGTCCGCACCGTCTCGGTCGATGCCGTCAACACCGGTCTTCCCGAGGCCGTCCGCCTGACCATCAGGGCTGTGCGCGACAACTATTCGTACCTTCTTAAGAAATAGGCGAGTCTCTTATGGCCAAATCCATTCAACATAACGTGGTCTACGTTGCCTGCGGAAGCGGTTGCGCCTCCGCAGGCGGCGACGCCCACTGCAGCGAAGGCTGCATTGGCTGTGGCGCCTGCGTCACGGCCTGCCCCCACGGCGCCATTGCGCTGGTCGATGGCATCGCCCGCGTGGACCGCTCCAAGTGCACGGGCTGTGGCCTGTGCGGCATGGCGTGCCCGCAGCGCGTGATTGCCTTCGTCCCCGGCTACCAGAACATTCTGGTGCGCTGCAACAACACCGATAAGGGTGCCATTGCGCGCAAGGTCTGCGACACGAGCTGCATCGGTTGCGGTATGTGCGCCAAAAAGTGCCCTGCCGGCGCTATCCGCATCGAGGACAACTGCGCCCATATCGACGGCGTGGACTGCCTGTCGTGCGGCATGTGCGCCGTCGTCTGCCCGCATGGCGCCATCCACGACCGCACCGGCATCGCCGCCGGCGTGTAGAAGGGAATCACCATGGCACAGGAATTCACTTTTACCGTTAACGGCGTCGAGCGCACGACGACGCAGAACAAGCCGCTGCTGCGCTACCTGCGCGACGACCTGCACATCCATTCCGCCAAGGACGGCTGCTCCGAGGGCGCCTGCGGTACCTGCACCATCCATGTGGACGGTGCGGCCGTCAAGGCGTGCGTGCTGACCACCGCTCTTGCCGCCGGCCGCAACATCGTGACCGTCGAGGGCCTGCCCGAGGACGTGCGCGAGGCCTTTGTGTACGCCTTTGGCGCCGTGGGCGCCGTGCAGTGCGGTTTTTGCATTCCCGGCATGGTCATGGCGGGTGCGGCGCTCATCGCCGAGGACCCCGAGCCCACTGAGGAGCAGATCAAGTACGCCATTCGCGGTAACGTCTGTCGCTGCACCGGCTACAAAAAGATTATCGAGGGCATCTCGCTGGCCGCTGCGGTGCTCCGCGGCGAAAAGCAGATCGACGAGGACCTGGAGCGCGGCGATGACTACGGCGTGGGCAAGCGCGCCTTCCGTATCGACGTGCGCAAGAAGGTGCTCGGCGAGGGCAAGTATCCCGACGACATCGACGAGCTCGATCAGCCGGGCCTGACCTATGCCAGCGCCGTGCGCTCCAAGTATCCGCGCGCCCGCGTGCTCTCCATCGACACCTCCAAGGCCGAGGCCCTGCCCGGCGTGGTGGGCATCCTGCGCGCTGAGGACGTGCCGGTCAATCAGGTCGGCCACCTTATCCAGGACTGGGACGTCATGATCGCCCAGGGCGATATCACCCGCTGCGTGGGAGACGCCATCGTGCTGGTGGTCGCCGAGGACGAGGCGACGCTCGAGAAGGCCAAGAAGCTCGTAAAGATCGATTACGAGCCGCTGGAGCCCGTGCGCAACATCGCCGAGGCCAGGGCCGCCGACGCCCCGCGTCTGCACGACAGCTTCTTTGCCTTTGGCAACACGGTGGAGCTCAAGGACAACGTGTGCCAGAGCCGTCACGTGACGCGCGGCGACGCCGCCAAGGCGCTGGCAGAGAGCGCGTTTACCGTGACACAGCGCTTTACCACGCCCTTTACCGAGCATGCCTTCTTGGAGCCCGAGTGCGCCGTTGCCTTCCCGTACAAGAACGGCGTCAAGGTGCAGTCGACCGACCAGGGTGCCTACGACACGCGCAAAGAGTGCGCCCACATGTTTGGCTGGGATAGCGAGCCCGAACGCGTGGTCGTCGAGACCATGCTCGTGGGCGGCGGCTTTGGCGGTAAGGAGGACGTTTCGATCCAGCACCTGGCCGCGCTCGCCGCATATAAGTTCCAGCGTCCCGTGAAGTGTAAGCTCACGCGCGCCGAGTCGCTCGCTTTCCATCCCAAGCGCCATGCCATGGACGGTACCTTTACGCTGGGCTGCGATGCCGAGGGCAACTTTACCGGTCTGGACTGCGAGATCAACTTTGACACCGGCGCCTACGCGTCGCTGTGCGGCCCGGTGCTCGAGCGCGCCTGCACGCATGCCGTCGGCCCCTACAAGTACCAGAACACTGACATTCGCGGTTTTGGCTACTACACCAACAACCCGCCCGCCGGCGCGTACCGCGGCTTTGGCGTTTGCCAGTCCGAGTTTGCGCTCGAGAGCCTGATCGACCTGCTGGCAGAGAAGGTCGGCCTGGATCCGTGGGAGATTCGTTACCGTAATGCTATCGAGCCGGGCGAGGTTTTGCCCAACGGCCAAATTGCCGACTGCTCCACGGCGCTTAAGGAGACGCTGCTCGAGGTCAAGGATGCCTACTATGCGCATCCCGGACACGCCGGTATCGCCTGCGCCATGAAGAACGCCGGCGTGGGCGTGGGCCTGCCCGATGCCGGCCGCTGCAAGATTCGCGTCGAGAACGGCGTGGCTGTGGTCTATGCCGCCACGTCCGACATCGGCCAGGGCTGCAACACCGTCTTTTTGCAGGACGTTGCCGAGGCATGCGGCCTGCCGCTTCGCTGCATCGCCAACGGCGAGTGCTCCACCGAGAACGCTCCCGACTCCGGCACCACGTCTGGTTCGCGTCAGACGGTCGTGACCGGCGAGGCCGTGCGCGGCGCCGCCTTCCTGCTGCGCGATGCCATGCTTGGCATCGAGACCGGCAAGCCTGCGCCCGCCGCTCCCGTGAATGCGCATGGCGACGGCGTCAAGATCGAGTACGACGACGGTCGCGCCTATCAGCTGCACACGCAGGAGCTCGTCGCCGGCCAGGGTATGCATCCTCAGGATCCCGCGGCCGCCATCAAGGCGCTCGAGGGATGCGAGTTTGGCTACGTGTACCTGGAGCCGACCGACAAGCTGGGTGCCGACGTTCCCAACCCCAAGAGCCACATCTGCTACGGCTTTGCCACGCATGTGGTCATTCTGGATGATGACGGTCGCGTGAGCGAGGTCTATGCCGCGCACGATTCCGGCAAGGTGGTCAACCCCATCTCCATCCAAGGTCAGATCGAAGGTGGCGTGCTCATGGGTATGGGCTATGCGCTTACCGAGGACTGGCCGCTCAAGGACTGCGTACCCCAGGCAAGGTACGGTACGCTCGGGTTGTTCCGTGCGCCCGAGATTCCGGATATCCACGCCATCTACGTGGAGAAGGACGAGCTGCTGCCCGTGGCATACGGCGGCAAGGGCATCGGCGAGATCGCAACAATCCCCACGGCGCCCGCCGTACAGAACGCCTATCGCGCATTTGACGGCAAGCTGCGTCCCGATCTGCCCATGGTGGATACGCCCTACAGCCGCGTTCGCAACCGCGGGTAGGGTAGGGCGCGGACAGTCATTACTGACGAGCTGATCGCGCTCAGCATCAACTACATACGCTGCGCCTTTGGCCCCGGCTCCATCGCGAGCCGGGGCCTTTTGTTTGGAGCGGAAACTGTGTCCCAGATTTCGGCTCCAGAATGGGACGCACTTTCCGGAACAGCTCTCAAGCGGAAATTGCATCCCGGAATCAGGCCTCAGAACGGGACACGCTTTCCGGCGGAGGCCTCAAGCGGAAGCTGTGCCCCAGAATTGAGCCCCAGAGTGGGACATACTTTCCTGATCGGCCCTCAAGCGGAAACTGCGTCCCGGAATCGCTGCTCAGAATGGGTTGCATTTTCCTCCTGAGCCTCTGACGGAAACTGCATCCCGGAATTCGGCTCCAGCGTGGGACACGTTTTCCGGAACAGCTCTCAAGCGGAAGCTGCGTCCCGTTCTGAGGCTTGATTCCGGGACACGCTTTCCGCTAGGCCCGCCATCCGGAAAGTGCGTCCCGTTTTGAGCGTCCAGGCTGGGACGCGCTTTCCGTTGGCGTGGCCGTTGGGAAAACGCGGCCCAGATAGGGGGGATGCGATTCGGCGATGCGTGGCCTAGCGGCTCCTACAGGTCCACCTCGTTGAGCCATGTCGGCAGCGCGGTCTGCCGGATGCCTGCCGTCTGCAGCTTTTTGGCGAGCATTCCTGTCGAGCGGACCTCGTTCATGGTAAAGCGCAGCAGAGGGTGACCGTAGAGCGATAGGTGCGCCTCGCGCTGTCGTTCGGCAACGAGCGCCTCGGCGGTGGCGCGTCCGGCCAGCATGGTCTGGTCGGTATATTTGATGAGCCCGTCGAGCTCGCCCAGCGTGAGTTCCCGCGCCTGGCGCTCCCAGGCAAAGTCCGTTCGTATGGGCTTGGCCGAATCGAAGGGGTCCGTCAACTCGTATTGAAGCCAGTCGGGCGCAAAGCCCGTCTCGATCATGACGGCTCGGGCGACCGATTCCCCGCCGCTCTCGGCGCGGGCGTCGGCATATCGAAGCGTTGTGAGGGCGGTGCGAATCGCGCGACCATTGCGGGCAGTCGCTCGTTGCTCAACGGCCTCCATCAGCTGTTCCGGCGCAAGGCCGAGCTTTGAGATCGCCGAATCGGCAATGGGCATGCCGTCGGCAAAACCAGTTTGCAGCAGGCAATCTGTGGCCGTTTGGATGGGCGGCGTTACCGATATGCCGGCTCTGCGTATTGCTCCGGCCGGCTCAATCTGGTGTCGCTGAATATGTGCACCCGGACGAGCCGACGGCTTTGTCGAGCTGCAAACATGCACGACATTCAGGTGTCGCCACGAGACCTCGAGCCCCAGCAGGCAAGCTGCCGAAAACGAGCAGAACGTCCAATCGGGGTGGATGATCGCAAGGGCGCGAATAATCTCGCAATGACGCTGCGCCCGGTTGAGCTCATCCCAGCGCATTTTGCGCGCGAACAAACCCGGCATGGGGGAGACGACCGCGCTGCCGATGCGCCGAAGGAGCGCTTTTCGGATCGCCGCGCTCGGGGGAATCAGACAGCGCCCCTCTTGTTCGGCTTGAGTGAGCAGTTGGTCGATGAGCTGGTCATTGCAATGGGTCATGAGCTACCGCCTCCTTTTGGGTAGCAAAAACGTATCAGCTGGAACTTGCCGCTCAGCTGACCAAAAGCTGACCAAAATCTAACCATGCAGGTAGATGGCCTGTTTTCGGCGACATTTTTACATCCGAATCGGCGGGCGGTAATCGGCGACCTTGAACGGTAGCTAGATATGAAGTCTTGGTAAGTTTTGGGACGTGTACTTTTTTGAAAAAGAGCAATCTATCTGCTGTTTTGTGTTTCTGGATTGCATGTTTGAAGGCATGTGATAAGGGCTGCGGATCGTCGTCTTGTATCTGCGGAAACTGTGTCCCAGATTTCGGCCTCAGAGTGGGATGCCGTTTTCGGATCGGGCCTCAAGCGGAAATTGCATCCCGGAATGAGCGCTCAGAGCGGGATGAACTTTCCCAATGGGGCCGCAGACGGAAATTGTGTCCCGGATTCAAGCCTCAGAATGGGATTCGTTTTCCGGTAGAAGCTTCAGCGGAAAGTGCATCCCAGAATTCAGGCTCAGAGCGGGACGAGCTTTCCTGATGGCATGCTTGTCGAATTACGTTATAGCTAGCTATATTATAGGAAGGTATAATATAGCTAGCTATAACGTAAAGGAAGGATGGCCCTATGTTTATCGGAAGAACGGCGGAAATGTCCGAGCTCAATCGACTGTATGGCACGGGCTCCTTTGAGATGTCTGTGATTTACGGCCGTCGTCGTGTGGGCAAAACGCGTCTTATCACAGAGTTCATCCAAGGCAAGAATGCTATTTACTTTCAAGCTCGTCGTACCAATGCAGAGGCAAACCTGCACGGCTTTAGCCAGGCGATACTTGCGGGTTCGGTTGGTGCTGCAGGCGTGTCGTTTCGTAGTTTTGACGAGGCGTTCGATGCATTGGCCACCATGGCTCGAACGGAGCGTTTGATTGTCGTGATTGACGAGTATCCCTATCTCGCCCAATCGAATCCCGAGATCAGCTCGTTGCTGCAAGACAAGATCGATCACCTGTACAAAGAGACCAGGCTCATGCTGATCCTATGCGGCTCGTCTCTTTCGTTTATGGAGGAACAGGTGTTGGGCTACGAGAGCCCGCTATACGGTAGGCGTACGGCCCAGTTTAAGATCATGCCGCTCGATTTTACGACGACCCTCGGCCTGTGGCAGAGCATGAGTCGCGAAGACGCTGCAGTTTGCTATGGCACGACAGGCGGCATTCCTGCATATATCGAGAAAGTCGATCCTACCGTATCGCTCAAGGACAACATCAAGCGTCTTTTTCTTACTCCTACGGGCTATCTCTTTGAGGAGCCGAGTAACCTGCTGTTGCAAGAGTGCCGCAATCCCGAGCAATATGATGCGATCGTGCAAGCAATTGCTCAGGGGCGCTCGAAGATCTCGGAGATTGCGAGCTCTACGGGAATCCCTGCGAGCAACGTAAAGAGCTATGTGGATAAGCTGGCGTCGCTTGGGATTGTCGAGCGCGAGCTGCCCCTAAACGAGACGAGCAATAAGCGAGCCGTGTATCTGCTGAGCGACCAGATGTTTAGGTTCTGGTACAAGTTTGTGCCGCAGAACATCGGGCTAATCCAAAACGATATGGTCGAGATGGCGTATAAGCGCATTGAGCCGCACGTATCGGATTACATGGGTACGGTCTTTGAGCTTATATGCAGACAATACGTGTACGAACTCGCGCGCGCGGGCCAGCTCGATGTGGTTCCGGCGAGCGTCGGGCGCTGGTGGGGGACGGATAATCGCACGCATACGCAGGAAGAAATCGACTTGATTGTTGACGATGGCGAGGACACTGCGATGTTTGCGGAGTGCAAATGGCGCAATGAACCGGTGGGCGAAGACGTGCTGCAAAAGCTCGTGCACCGAAGCGAGCTCTTTAGGCGGCAACGAAAAAGCTATGCGCTTTTCTCGAAAAGCGGCTTTACGCAGGGATGTCGGGATGCCGCGGAGAGTAGGGGAGACGTCAAGCTGATCTCGTTTGCCGAGATGTGCGAGCGGAGATAACCAAGCGCGCTCTGATGTGATGCTCGGAATGGGTCGCGCTAAGGATGCCAAGCGTAAAACCTACAATAAAAATGGCGTAAAAACTACATTGAAAGTAGCGTAAAATCAGCATTGAGAATGGCGTAATTTCGCATATCGCGTGATAGGGAGGGACGGCCGTCTATGGATGCACCAAAGAGATTGACCCAAAAGGGATATAGGCCCCGGCTCATAGAGGAGCGCCTCGACACCCTTATGCGGGCGTTTGGCTGTGTGGAGATCAACGGCCCCAAATGGTGCGGCAAGACCTGGACGGCGCTCTCTCGCTCGGCGAGCGTCTCCAGGCTCGATGAGCCTGCGCAGCGCGCGGCGGCAGAGGTCGACCCAAGCCTGGCGCTCATCGGCGATGCGCCACACCTGGTCGATGAATGGCAGGAGGTGCCTGAGGTTTGGGATGCCGCCCGGCGCTTCGTGGACGCGAGCGGCAACGAACGCGGGACACTTTTGCTCACGGGCTCGACCGCGCTCAAAAGCGAGGGGCGCAGCCATGTTCGTCATTCCGGCACGGGTAGGATCGCCCGTCTGTCAATGCGCCCCATGACCCTGTGTGAGTCGGGCGACGGCGAGCCGCTCGTGTCACTGGCAAGCCTCTTTAAGGGCGAGGGTTTTGCCCCTCAGCGTCGCGAGAGCACGGTGGATGACGTCGCCCGCTGGTGCTGCAGGGGCGGTTGGCCTGCAAACCTTGGGCTTTCGGAAGAGCTTGCGCGAGAGACAGCAAGCCAGTACGTGCACTCGGTGCTCGACGTCAACGTGCTGGATGAGGGCATGTCGCCCGAGCTTGCACACGGCCTTTTGCGAGCTCTTGCCATGAACGAGAGCCAGGCTGTCACGTACAAGACGCTCATAAAGGACGCCTCGTACGGTGAGACGGGCCCCGACGAGAGGACCATCGCTGCGCACCTGGATCTCTTCAACAGGCTCAAGCTGACCGAGGACCTGTGCGGATGGGAGCCGCCCATGCGCTCGAAGGCCCGCGTTCGCGTGCGCCCCAAGCGCTACTTCTGCGACCCGTCACTTGCGGCGGCGTTGCTGGGGGCTACCCCTGAGCGGCTGCTTGGCGATATGCAAACGCTGGGGATGCTCTTTGAGAACCTCGTTCTGCGCGACGTGCGCGTGTTCCTTTCCACCTACGGCGGTGTCGACAACAGTGTCCATTATTTCCGAGATGAGAAGGGCCTTGAGGTCGATCTGATCGTTGAGCACGACGGGCGCTGGGGAGCCATCGAGGTCAAGCTGAGTGATGCGAAAGCAGACGATGGAGCGAGAAATCTCAAGGCGCTGGAGAGGAAAGTGCTCTCCAATCCTGCCGCCCAGAATGCCGCGCCGGCGTTTTTGGCGGTCGTGGTTGGAAAGGGGAGCATTGCCTACACACGCGACGACGGCGTGGCGGTGATCCCCATGGCGGCACTTGGGGCGTAGTGGTTTTGCGGGCGTGCCGTGCTTCCTTTACCGAAAATCCATTTGGTAAACCAGATGCTCGCGGATAGAATAAAGTTTACGGCAGCCCAAGTGGTGGAGAGCTGGGCAGCGCCGTTGCTTGGTCAAGAGGTCAGTGCCTTAATGGCAGCGACTTGTTATGCTTCGAATGCTGCTTGAGTGCCTCGGAAAGTTCGATAAGCGCCGTGAAGAGCGAGACCAAAGCAACCAAGAGCTCTACGAGCTCTGATGGGCCCGGGATGACCTCTGATTCAAGTCACCGGGCCTAAATCTTTTTCATGCATTTGAATAGAGCGGGCGACTCTCTTGGGGCCGTCTGCATGGCGTGTGATTAGCGCATGGTATTGCGCCCAGCTTTCATGTCCGCGCGGCCACCTATCCTTACGGCAATGTAGCCGCTTATGTAACAAGCGGCAAGCAACGGAGAAAGGCCCTAACCGTGTCAGCTGAAAAGACGCCGTGTATCTCGGCTATCGATACGACGAACTTTGCGCGCCAGATTGTGCTGGACTTTGAGTTTGCGCCGGTGCCAAAACAGCGCCAGCGCCGTGGGCTGCGCAATGAGATTATCGAGGTCGGCGCCGTCAAGCTCGATTACCACGGCAACGCTATGGGCGAGTTCTCGCAGTTTGTGCAGACGGAATTTACCGAAGGCGTTGCGTATCCCGTCCGCGAGCTCACAGGGATATCGGCTGTGGACACCGCGATGGCCGATCCGCTCTATGTGGTGATCAAAAGGCTCAGCGATTGGATTGGTCGCTACTCCGCCCAGGTGGTCTGTTGGAGCGGGGCGGACCATCGACAGCTTTTGACCGAGTGCCAGGCAAAGCATATCGACCTTTCCGCATTTCCTACGGACTGGGCCGACCTGCAGGCGTTTTAAACCTCGATCATGGACGTGGGCAGCCACGGGCGCGTCTCGCTGGGCGACGCGGCGGCGTGGTTTGGCATCGAGTTCGACGAGTCGACGGGCCACGCCCACAGCGCTGGCCGATGCGCGCGTAACCGCCAAGTTGCTCAAGCAGGCGATGGACGGGGACTACCGCGTGAGTCCGCGCGCCCAGGAAGTCCGCCAACGTTGGGGGATGGGCGAGCGGGCCCAGACACGCCTCTCTAGCAAGTGCCCCGAGCTGGGCGACCTGCTGCTGAAGCTGAAGGCGGCGGGAAGGTAGGGGCGTTAGCTGTCTGCATGGCGCGTGCCTGTCGCGTATCGTTACTCTTCCTGCTGCTTGGCAGGCAAGATGTAGACGTTCTCGGCGTCCACGGCGATCTGCGCGGGGCGGTTGTAGAGGGTGTCGATCTCCTTTACGCTCTGCTTGAACGGCGTGACGTCGGGCGTCTTTGCCTGATGGAGCTTTTCGAGGAGTTTCTCGGATTGCTTGTCGTTGAACTTTCCGATGCTCTCTCCTGCGCCTTCGAGCGCCTCGTCGATGAGTGTATGGTCGCCCACGGGGGTCTTTGCGATGGCGTGACCGAGCAATTTGCCCGCGGACGCGATACCGCCCAGCAGTGCCGCATCGACGGTGTCGACAGCCCCCGCTTCGAGTGCGTTGTAGCAGTCGGTGTAGAGCTCGCGGTACGCGATCGAATCAGCCTCGATCTTCGCAGTGGCGTCCGCGAGCTTTGCGGGCTCGAAGTTCTGGGCGAGCATGGGTTCGAGGAACAGCGAGAACGCGTGGATGTAGGTGGCGAGCTGGCAGTCTTTGAGGTAGTCGAGCACCTTGTCGAGGCGTCTGCCCAAGCCGTCTCGCACCTCGATGAACCCTTTCTTTTTCAGATCCGCCTGTGCCTGCGAGCGGAAGAGTTCCATGTCCTGCGCGGACGACTGCTTGATGTCGAGCACCTTCATATGGGCGTTTGCCATGTAGGTGGCGTTGCCGTAGTTGAGGCCGTAACCGTTGAGGATGTCTGCGAGCGTCTTGAGGTTGCCACGCATGTTGGCCTTGTCGCGCTGACGCATGTACTCGAACATTTCGTCGACGGACTCCTGGATGGAGTCGAGCTTTTGGTTTATCTGCGCGATTGCGGCTGCCATGAATAGCGATGTTGGATCGTAAGGCACCTGCGTGACGCTCGTGGCGATGTCGCCCTCGACTACGTGGAAGCGCGCCTGCCCAAGGCCCTTGGCGGCGTCGCGGTAGCCCCCTGTGAGACCGCTGCCGTCCTTGAACGTGTTGAGTTTCGACGGATCGAGCGGGTTACCATATTTGTCAGTCGCCTGGAGCAGCGTGGGCACGCTCACCGTGTTGGTGACGGTGCGAAACATCGAGGGGAGCGAGGCGAACGCCACGCCGAGTTGGGGAATTCGCTCGAGCGGTAGCTTGATGGCGCCGGAGACGTCCACCCGCTTCTGAGTGAGCGCGAGGTGGATTTTGGTCGATGCGAGCTGTTTTGCCACGAGCTCCTCTCGGCCGTCGTTCGCCGAGGGTTTGGTCTCGTTGTCTGCCATAGCGCGCTCCTTGCTTACGTTGATAGTCGTGGGCATTATCTCATCGCCTGGTGGCTTGCTAGAGCGGGGTAGAGGCCGAGCGTCTGGCGAAACTCGTTAACTGATTGCATTTCAGCGGATTGGGTTGATTATAAGAGAAGGACGGCTATCCATCTGCCCTTCCCAGTTGAGTTCGCTTTGAGCTACTGTTCGTGCTTATGCTGCTTGGGCTCAAGCCTTCTCGCTGCCGTGAAGCAGGCCGTGGCCGCCATGGCCAATGCGATGCTGGCCATCCAAGTGGAGTCGCCGGTTGCAGCGAGCTTTGGTTCATCGGCTGTCGTGCGTCCCGACTTTTTTGTAGCCGCCTCGTCGGCGTCCTTTTCAGGAGTGGCAGGATCACTTTTGTTGTCGCCGGGTGAATCTACGTCGGTCTTTCCGCCCGCCTGCTCCCCTTGGGCCTTCCCCTCCACGGTGAAGGACGCATCGGTCGCCGTCCCGTCCTTCCAGACGGCCGTGACGGTGTGTCCGCCGCCGGCGAGCGTGTCCAGGTAGGACGGCCTGAGCTCGATAATCGTGCTGCCCCTGGTTGCGGTGTAGTTCTCGGCGGAGACCTCAGTTCCGTCCACGAGGAGACGCGTGAACTCATCGAGAGGACCGCTGAAGCGGAAGGTCAGACCGGCCTCGCCGTCCTTTGCATACGCCTGCCCGTCGCCCTTGGTGGCGGCATACAGCGGAGCGGTCACGTCGAAGGTGACGTCCCCCGCGTCGTCGACATCAAAGGTCTGAACGCCGGTCTTGCCGTTACGCTCGGCGTAGGCGGAACTGTAGACGAAGGTCTCGTGGCCCGTCTTGTCGAGGACCGCGAGGGCTTGGATTTCAAACGAGCCCATCGAGAGCGACGTGGGGAACTCGATTTCGATATAGCCCCCTGCCGCATCGTAGCTGCAGCTCAACGTTTTGCGGGTCTTTAAAGAGTTCGGGTCCTCGACATAGCCGGGGTCGCCGAGGATCGGGGAGACAGACTTTACGCCGTCCGCGTCGCCTACATTGCAATAGATACGGAGGATCCCGCCGACGGGGACCCTCTTCGCGGAGATGGAAACGTTCGAGACCGTGGGCGGGTTCCGGTCGATCGCGCTGCCGGTCACCTCGAAGCACAGCTCGCTCGGGTCGCCAACCGAGAAAGTCGCGCCCGAAATGCCGTTGGCCCTGGCGTAGGAACTCTCGTACACATCGGTCTCGAACCCTAGGCCATCGGTGACCGAAAGGCCGATCAGCCTGTGCCTTCCGATCCTATTGCTGTCGAATGTGAGGTCAAACCCGTCGATAGACGAGCCTCCGTGATAATAGGCTGACGAAACAGAGCAGCCGTCGTCCGAATTCTCCCAGCCCTGCCGCAGTATGGGGGAAACGGAGCGAACGCCGTCGGCATCGGAGACGGTCCAAGAGATGTGGAGGTCGGCACCGGTTGCGACCTCCCTGCTCGAGAGCGACACGGAGGACACGGTCGGCGGGTTTTGGTCCTCGGGTCCCTCGGTCACCTCATACTCGAGGGGGTCGGTGGTGAAGGTCGGACAGTCGAGCCCCTTCTCCTCGGCATACGTCGTGTCGTAGACATCGGTAACCCATCCAAGACTATCGGTCACGCCGAGGCCGATGATCCGGTACCTGCAGGGCCGGTCGCTCGGGGAGGTGGAGATATCGAAGCCCGCGGTCGTGTTGCCGGTCGACGAGAAGGCGAGACGGGAACTGATTCCATGGTCTCCGGTATCGTTTTCGACAAGGACTTCGACTATGGGCGTGACGGACCGTACCCCGTCAGGGTCATCGACGCTATAGCCGACATGCAGCGTGGAGCCGGCCGTGACTGTCGTCGCGGATATCGTCACGTTGGAGATGCTGGGCGGGTTCGGGTCCGACGCGGCTAGGGCGGTTGAGGGCAAAGCAAGCGCTACGGTGGCGGACAGCGAGGCGAGCAGGCTAAGCGCGAAGCGCCTGGAGAATTTCAAGGAGGTCATTGGTGGTGCCGATCTTCCATAATTGTTGCAGCGATACCAGTATATCTTTGGCCCATGCTAGCCAGATGTTCTTTCCGCGAACGGCTCGTTAGTTTAGAGACGGCATATGGACGCCTGTCTCGTCCACGTTTCTCGTAAGGGCGATTATAAGGACATGAAGAGACTTTCTCGGAACAATCAATTGGGGATATCAAAGAAATGCTGGACGCCTCCTGATCGCTCAATGCCTTTGAGGTGAAATGCGGCGCATCGGCTACGTTGTTGAGATCATTTATCGAGCGATACGTCATTCCAGCTGAGGCCACCGTCATGAGGCTTCTGTTCCTACACCCCCCGCAATCCCGCGCGCGGCACCCAACAGCTCGTACTCCCTCTCGCTCCACTGGCACAGCTCGGCAGTCTCGACGGCGTCGCGACACAGGTCCAGAAACACCTCAGCTCCCTCGCAGAAGCACTCGCGGGCAAAGTCACCCGAACCGCTTGCGACGCACGTGCCGTCGGCAAACAGCTTCCAGCTAGACAGCTCGCGCGAGTCGTCTCCAAGCAGCTTGATCTGCAGTACGTGCGGGTCGCCGGCGGTGTAGAGCTCTTTCTCGAGCGCCTGCACGGTAAAGCGCATCTGGTGGGAGAGGCTGCTCTTGACCATGGCCGAGGCGTAGCCGTTCTGCTTGTCCAGAAGATGCATTCGTTTTGGCTTGGCTGCCAGGTTGTGGAAGTTGCGCTCGCTGCGCACAGAGAAATTGTCCATACGGACTCCTTTCATCGATGTTGGCAGGGCCACCGTGCCTTTTGGCCGGTTGGCGTCGGGATCGTGGAGCCAACTCTCTACCCCGACTCTGGATAAAACGTGCCCGCTCCTTGCGGGCAAGAGGAAGTCTATCAACGTGTACGGACTCAACGTGTACGGACAGAAATCAAGCGCCATCCGCGAAATGACGCGCGGATGGCGTTGGTTTCCCAAGTGATTATTCGGCTTTCATCCGGAAAAGTGTCGAAATCAGCCGTGTAAAAGTACGGAAAAGTGTCGAAATAGGCACCTTAAAACTTCGGAAAAGTGTAGCTGGATGACAAAACAGCACTTAGAAGCCGGTGCTGGATGCGGGATCCAGCGGCCGCCTTCAGCTCTCGCTACTCGTCGTCTCCGTCGTTGGGGTCGCCCTTGAGGGTGTTAATGTCCAGGTACTGGTTATCGTCCTCTTTTTGCTGGGTCTCCGACTCCGCTTGGGTGGGGCCGCGGAACAGCTGGAATCCCTCAAACGCAATGACGCCGAGCAGGGCAATGATAATGGCGATAAAGGCAACCTTGACAGCCTGCGGAAATTCCGAGAAACGCAGTGCCTTTTCCTCGGCGTAATAATCGGCGAAGCGCTCTTCGCCCGTGCTTTTGGTATACGCCGGCGCGGACGCGGCCTCCGGGTCATATTCCGGTGCAGGCGTGGCAGCGTACGGATCGTTGAGATAATCGCTCGATGCGGTGCCATAGTCCTCGGTCTCGATGCGACCGTTGCCAGCATAGTCATCGGAATAATCGGAATATGTCGCACCGCCCTCATAGTCCGCGGCGCTCGTGTTGGCGGCAAAAAGCGGGTTAACTGGAACGTCGAGCGCCGGCATGCCGGTAGAGGTCTCATCCAGATCGGCTGCAGCCCAGGAATCGTAGGCAACCTGACGGGCAACGGGCTCATCGAGCCTTGCGACCGGAGGCTTGCGTGCCGCAGGAACAGGCAACTGCTGGGCGCTGTACATAACGGTGCTGTCGGCCGATTTGCCTTGCGTTGCTGCAGCGAGAAATGCCGCCGTCTCGGACGGGTCGCTTGCGGGACGGGGAGCGGGTGTGGGCGCCGAAGTGGGTTCGGGCGTAGGCGCGGGCGTCGAAACAGGCGACTGCGCAGGAGTCGGCGCAGATGCGGGCTTAGGCGCAAGTGCGGGATTGGGGTTTGACGGGCGAGCCCCGCCGCCCATGAGTTCGTCGGCGGTCCACGGGCGATCATCCATTACGTCGTCAAGGCTCAGCGAAAACAGGTCGTCTTCACCCTCATCGAACATGCGGTGCACATGTCCACCAATTGCCGGAATCAATCCGCGACCGGTGCATGATGCCTTGCTCAACGCCATTCTGTTCCATCCTTTCGAAATACTAATGTCATCGATTATATGGAACTTCCCAAGCGGCTCGGTCTTGGATTCGTGCTTTCCAGAACTCGCGCCCAAAAGGGGAGGGCAATCCAGGCGAGTGCCTACTTGTCGCCGGCCGCCGCCTTGGCCTCATTGAGGTAGCTATAGAAGCTGTATTTGGAGATGCCAAAGAACTCGCAGGCGCGCTCGCTCGACTTGGAAATGAGGAAGGCGCCACGACGGTCGAGGTAGCCAATGGCACGAATGCGCTCGTCTTTGGTCATGAGCGCCGCGGGCTTGCCCACAAACTGCTCGCACTCGTGCAGCAGGTCCTCGAGCAGGTCGCCGATGTTCTTGGTAATGGGCTCGGGCTCGGTATAGCCCGTGCCGCCGGTGCCGGTAAAGGCATCGAGCGAGCGCTCAAAAGCCTTCATGAGCGTAATGTCAAAGTTGATGCCCAAAATGCCGACGGGCTTGCCCTCGTCGTTGCGGATAAAGATCGTCGAGGACTTGAGCAGCTTACCGTCGGTGGTTTTAGTGAGGTACGGCTCGCGGTCGTGTACATCGGTGGCGCCCTCGTGCATGGACTCAAACACGATATGGCTGGGGCCGTCACCCAGTTTGCGCCCGCTGACGTGGCCGTTTTCGATCACTACGATGGAGTGGTCCACGTCCTCGGTCTCCAAGTCGTGGACGACGACTTCGCAGTTGGGGCCAAATTGGAGCGCCAGGCCGTGTGCAAGGCGCTTATAAAACTCAATCTGTGCGGGGGTCATAGGTGCCTTCCTAAAAATTAGTTTGGGCTCACTTTGCCATAAACCCCACTTGTTCGCAAATAACGAAAGCGGCGCTGCGTTATGTAACCGTTCGTCGGCGAAAAGGTACCGATTACGGCAACAAACAATTTGTTAGGTTTTCCAATCAAAAAGTGTGATAGAACAGTGCTAACAAACTTTTTGTTTGGCATCCACATAAAAGTTCAGTCGCATGAATGGGAATGGGCTGAAACGCGTATGCGGGGGCCGGCAAGAGAGAACTTAAGGAGTTCACCGTATGGCCGATAAGATCCAGTGGGCGGGCAACACGATGCCCAAGAGCGATGACAAGCACTTGGGAATCATGAGCCTCGACCACGTGAAGAAGGCCCGTGCCTTCCACCAGTCGTTCCCCCAGTACACTGTCACTCCGCTTGCCCGCCTGGACGGCCAGGCCGCGCGCCTGGGCCTGTCCAACCTGTGCGTTAAAGACGAGAGCTATCGCTTTGGCCTCAACGCCTTTAAGGTCCTGGGCGGCTCGTTTGCCATGGCCAACTATATTGCCGATGAGACCGGCAAGGACGTTGCCGACTGCACCTTCGATTACCTGACCTCCGATCAGCTGGCCGAGGACTTTGGCCAGGCCACCTTCTTTACCGCCACCGACGGCAACCATGGCCGCGGCGTGGCATGGGCTGCCAACAAGCTGGGCCAGAAGGCCGTCGTGCACATGCCCAAGGGTTCCACTAAGCCCCGCTTCGATAACATCGCCGCCGAGGGCGCAACGGTGACCATCGAAGAGGTCAACTACGACGAGTGCGTGCGCATGGCCGCCGCCGAGGCCGACGCCTGCGAGCGCGGCGTCATCGTTCAGGACACCGCCTGGGAGGGCTACGAGAAGATCCCGTCTTGGATCATGGAGGGCTACGGCACCATGGCTTCCGAGGCTGCCGAGCAGCTGCGCGAGATGGCCATCAACCGCCCGACCCACGTGTTTGTCCAGGCTGGCGTGGGTTCGCTCGCCGGCGCCGTGGTGGGCTACTTCACCAACCTGTATCCCGATAACCCGCCCACCTTCGTCGTGGCTGAGTGCGCGCCTGCCGCCTGCCTGTACAAGGGCGCTGCCGCCGGCGACGGCGACCCGCGCATCGTGGACGGCGACATGCCCTCCATCATGGCCGGCCTGTGCTGCGGCGAGCCCAACATTCTGGGCTGGGATATCCTGCGCAACCACGCCACCGCCTTCGTGTCCTGCCCCGACTGGGTCACCGCTCGCGGCATGCGCACCCTGGGCGCTCCCGAGAAGGGCGACCCGCGCGTCATCTCCGGCGAGTCCGGCGCAGTGACCACCGGCCTGGTCGAGACCCTCATGCTCGATCCCGAGTACGCCGAGCTCAAGGAGCTCATCGGCCTGGACAAGACGAGCTCCGTGCTCTGCTTCTCCACGGAAGGCGACACGGACCCCGACCAGTATCGCCGCATTGTTTGGGAAGGCGAGTATCCGACCTGCTAGCGAGCCTAACCTGTCCGGGTGGCGGAGCATATGTTTACTCCCTGCTCGGACAGTCCTGCTCGCACGGAGAGCACATTAAGTGCTCTCCGGCTCGTGCGGAACTCGCGATGGAGCAAACATATGCTCCGCCACCCTACGTTTACTTGCTTGCCGGGTACTCGACCTCACGCTGCTTGGCACAAGTGATTTATCTGAAATATCTACCTGTAGGTAAACCCTTGTAGAAAGGTTAACTGTTATGACTAAAGAACTCGATTTTGATGCCATTAAGGCTGCTGCTGAGTCTCATCGTGCTGATATGACTCGCTTCCTGCGCGCTATGATCTCCCATCCCTCTGAGTCTTGCGAGGAGGGTGAGGTTGTCGCCTGCATCAAGGCCGAGATGGAGAGCCTTGGCTATGACGAGGTCAAGGTCGACGGCCTGGGCAATGTTATGGGCTTTATGGGTGAGGGCGACAAGATCATCGCCATCGACTCTCACATCGACACCGTCGGTATCGGCAACATCGAGAACTGGGATGCCGATCCCTATGAGGGCTACGAGACCGACGAGATCATCTACGGCCGCGGCGGCTCCGACCAGGAGGGCGGCATGGCTTCTGCTACCTATGCTGCCAAGATGATGAAGGACATGGGCCTCATCCCCGAGGGCTACAAGATCATGGTCGTCGGCACCGTCCAGGAAGAGGACTGCGACGGCATGTGCTGGCAGTACATCTACAACAAGGACGGCATTAAGCCCGAGTTCGTCATTTCCACCGAGCCCACCGACGGCGGCATCTATCGCGGTCACCGCGGCCGCATGGAGATCCGCGTCGACGTTCACGGCACCTCCTGCCACGGCTCCGCTCCCGACCGCGGCGATAACGCCATTTACAAGATGGCCGACATCATCGCTGACGTCCGCGCCCTCAACAACAACGGCTGCGACGAGTCGACCGACATCAAGGGCCTCGTCAAGATGCTCGACCCCAAGTACAACCCCGAGCACTACGAGGACGCCCGCTTCCTGGGCCGCGGCACCTGCACCGTCAGCCAGATCTTCTACACCAGCCCCAGCCGCTGCGCCGTGGCCGATTCCTGCGCCATCTCCATCGACCGTCGCATGACCGCCGGTGAGACCTGGGAGTCCTGCCTGGACGAGATCCGCAACCTGCCGGCCGCCAAGAAGTACGGCGACGACGTGAAGGTCTCCATGTACATGTACGACCGTCCGTCCTGGACCGGCGAGGTCTACGAGACCGAGGCTTACTTCCCCACGTGGATCAACAAGGAGACCGCTCCGCACGTCAAGGCCCTCGTCGACGCCCACAAGGCCATGTTTGGTGACGAGCGCATCGGCTGCGAGCCCAGCATGGACAAGCGCACCGGTCGCCCGCTGTGCGATAAGTGGACCTTCTCCACGAACTGCGTTTCCATCCAGGGCCGTTATGGCATCCCCTGCGTCGGCTTTGGCCCGGGTGCCGAGTCTCAGGCTCACGCTCCCAACGAGGTCACCTACAAGGATGACCTGGTCACCGCTGCCGCCATGTATGTGGCCGCCCTGAACCTCTACGATCCGAGCCAGGCCGATGGCGATGCCACCGTGTTCCGCGCCGGTCTGACCAACAACAAGATCGACTAGTCCCATTCCTTGATCTTGTTGAGCCGGGGGCCGCTCGTGCCCCCGGCATCCCCTGTTGACTTGGGGCCCGCGGTCGTTATCTCCCATGCTTCCTCAACGGTGGCGGGTCCTCGTCATGGTGCTCTGCATGTTCTAGCCACACGCGCATGCCGGAGCACATCTACTCATTGCGATCGTTTCATCTTTAGAAAGGATATTTACATGGACGCCAAGTTTACCGAGCTCGTCGAGCAGCTGAACGGCCTCGATTTTAAGGGTATGTACGGCAGCGACTTCCTGCACACCTGGGACAAGACCACCGATGAGCTCAAGGCTCTCTACATCATCGCCGACGCCCTGCGCGAGCTGCGCGAGAACAACGTCTCGTCCAAGATCTTCGACTCGGGTCTGGCCGTCTCCCTGTTCCGCGACAACTCCACCCGTACGCGTTTCTCCTTCTCTAAGGCCGCCAACCTGCTCGGCCTTGAGCTGCAGGACCTGGACGAGAAGAAGTCCCAGATCGCTCACGGCGAGACCGTCCGCGAGACCGCTACCATGATCTCCTTCATGGCCGACGTCATCGGCATCCGCGACGACATGTACATCGGCAAGGGCGACGCCTACATGGCCGAGGTCTCCGAGTCCGTGCAGCAGGCTTACGAGGACGGCGTTCTGGATCACCGTCCCACGCTCATCTCCCTGCAGTCCGATTCCGACCACCCCACGCAGTCCTCTGCCGACATGCTCTACCTCATCAACGAGTTTGGTGGCCTCGAGAACCTCAAGGGCAAGAAGGTTGCCGTCACCTGGGCCTATTCGCCCTCTTACGGCAAGCCGCTGTCCTGCCCGCAGTCGCTGATCAGCCTGCTGCCCCGCTTTGGCATGGACGTCACCCTGGCTCACCCCGAGGGCTACGACCTCATGCCCGAGGTCGTCGAGCGCGCCAAGGGCTATGCCGCCGAGTCCGGCACCACCTTTAAGCAGGTCAACACCATGGCCGAGGCCTTCGAGGGCGCCGACATCGTGATCCCCAAGAGCTGGGCTCCGTTTGCCGCCATGGAGAAGCGTACCAACCTGTACGCCGAGGGCGACGACGCCGGCATCGCAGCGCTCGAGAAGGAGCTGCTCGCCCAGAACGCCACCCATCAGGACTGGTGCTCCACGACCGAGCTCATGGAGAAGACTGCCAACGGCCAGGACACCATCTTTATGCACCCGCTGCCCGCCGACATCTCCGGTGTCTCCTGCGAGCACGGCGAGGTTAACGCCGACGTCTTCGACATGCACCGCGTGGGCATGTACAAGGAGGCCAGCTACAAGCCGTACGCCATCGCTGCCATGATGTTCCTGCAGAAGGTTGCCGATCCCGCCGCTACCCTCAAGGCCCTCGACGAGCGCAACACCGCCCGTTGGCTCCAGGCCTAAAGCTGGGCTGAGAAATGGCTAAGCGTATCGTTGTCGCCCTGGGCGGAAACGCCCTCGGCGCCAACCTTCCCGAGCAGATGGAGGCCGTCAAGACGACTTCCAAGGCTATCGTCGACCTGATCGAGGAGGGCAACGAGGTCGTCGTCGTGCATGGCAACGGTCCCCAGGTGGGCATGATCGCCAACGCGATGGCTGAGCTCACGCGCTCTAATCCTCAGAAGTACGTTCCCTGCCCCTTGTCCGTTTGCGGCGCCATGAGCCAGGGCTACATTGGCTATGACCTGCAAAACGCCCTGCGAGAGGAAATGCTCGACCGCAATATCGACAAGGGTGTCGCCACCGTGCTCACCCAGGTCGAGGTTGCGGCAGACGACCCGGCCTTTGCCGACCCGGTCAAGCCGATTGGTCCGTGGATGAGCGAGGCCGAGGCCAAGGAGCTGGAGGCCGACCGCGGCTACCAGTTCATCCACGACGAGAAGCAGGGCTTCCGTCGCGTGGTTGCCTCGCCCAAGCCCGTGAACATCGTCGAGCTCGACACCATTAAGTCGCTCGTCGAGTCCAACCATGTGGTGATCTCCTGCGGCGGCGGTGGCATTCCCGTCACCAAGGCCCAGGGCAACCACCTTAAGGGCGCTGCCGCCGTCATCGATAAGGACTTTGCGGCCGAGAAGCTCGCCGAGCAGCTCGATGCCGATGCCCTGGTTATCCTGACGGCCGTGGAGAAGGTTGCCATTGGCTTTGGCACCGACCACGAGCAGTGGCTCGACACGCTGACCGCGGCTGACGTAAAGCGTCTGTCCGAGGCCAACGAGTTCGGTCGCGGCTCCATGCTGCCCAAGGTTCAGGCCGCCTCGACGTTTGCCGAGAGCAAGCCGGGCCGCACGGCGCTCATCACACTGCTCGAGAAGGCGCGCGATGGCCTTGCCGGCAAGACCGGTACCACGTTTACCGGCGACGCTGAGTAGGCATATCTGCACCATTGAGGAGGGTGCCCTGCGTCGCGGGGTGCCCTCCTTTGTGCTATGGAGAGCCAAGGGGCGTTCGCTGGAAAAACGAGCGCATACCTGTTCCGACGGAGTGCGAGCTTGGTATGGTGGGTATAGCAACTATGGTGTCCAAGGCAGCCAGGGGAGGTTTGCGGAGATGAAACTCGGTTGCGTCATTATGGCCTCGGGCGAGGGCAAGCGGTTTGGCTCTAACAAAATGCTTGCCGATATCTATGGCGAGCCGCTGATTGCCCGGACCATCGATTCGGTTCCCCGGGGCTTTGACGTCGTGGTTTCGACGCGTTGGCCCGAGGTCGCCCAGATTTGCGAGGACAAGCATTGCCCGTGTGTGCTGCACGATGGCGAGCTGCGCAGCGAAAGCGTCCGTGCGGGCCTTTCGTGGGGAGTCGAACGCAACTGGAAAGGTTGCCTCTTTTTGCCGGGCGACCAGCCGCTCGTGAGTTCGGATTCTTTTGAGGCTATGGTTCGTGCATTTGACGAGCGTGGCCGCAAACATCCGGTGCGTCTTGCGTGTAACGGTGAGCCTTCGAGCCCGGTGCTCTTTCCGGCGGAACTGTTCGATGCACTTATGTGTCTTGAGGGCAAGGACGGCGGGGGCTCGATTCTCAAAGGTCGCACCGACGTGGTGCTGGTCGAGGCGCGTGCCTACGAGCTGTGGGACGTCGATACCGTCAAGGGACAGCGACGCATAACGGAGCATATTGCCGCCTGCTCGTATTTTGATCGCGTGGCCAACTGTATTAATCAATAAGGAGCAACATGATCATCATCAAAAACGGCGCGCTCGTGACGCCCCAGGGGCTTCGCCGCGCCGATCTTGCCATGGAGGGCGACAAGATTGTGCGGATTGCCGCGGCGATTGAGCCGGCCGAGGGCGATACCGTCGAGGATGCCGTGGGCTGTTGGGTGTTCCCCGGCTTTATCGACGGCCACACGCACATGCAGTGCTGGACTGGCATGGATTGGACAGCCGATAGCTTTGAAACCGGCACGCGTGCGGCTGCCTGCGGCGGTACGACGACCATCGTGGACTACGCGACGGCCGATCGCGGCGTGACCATGCCCGACGCCCTTGCCGAGTGGCATCGCCGTGCCGACGGAACCTGCACGGCCAACTACGCCTTTCATATGGCACTCGCCGAGTGGAATGAGCGCAACCGCGCCGATCTTTCGGCTATGCGCGAGGCGGGCGTGTCGTCGTTTAAGACCTACTTTGCCTATGACCACCTGCGCTTGGACGATGCCGAGACGCTCGAGGTGCTGGAGGAGCTCAAGCGCGTGGGCGGTATCCTGTGCGTGCATTGCGAGAACGGCACGTTGGTCAACGCGCTGCAGAAGCGCGTGTTTGAGCAGGGTATCCACGGGCCTGAGGGCCATGCGCTCAGCCGTCCGGATGTGTGTGAGGCCGAGGCCGTGAGCCGCCTGCTGTATCTGGCTCACTTGGCCGGGGACGCTCCGGTCAACGTGGTGCACCTTTCGACCAAGCTGGGGCTCGAGGCCATTCGCGCTGCCAAAGCGCGCGGGCAGAAGAACATCTATGTCGAGACCTGCCCTCAGTATCTGATGCTCGACGATACTTGCTACTTGGAGCAGGGCGAGGACGGCTTTGCGGGTGCCAAGTATGTGATGAGCCCGCCGCTGCGCCATGCGGGTGACCGTGCAGCCCTGCGCGAGGCGCTTGTGACCGGCGAGATCGATACGATTGCGACCGACCACTGCAGCTTTAACCTGCATGGGCAAAAGGACCGTGGGCGCGACGACTTCCGTGCGATTCCCAACGGCGGCCCCGGTGTGGAGCATCGCCCCGTCGCGATCGCCACGAGCTTTGAGGGACAACTGGGACCCGAGGGTCTGTGCCGCTTGATGAGCGAGAACCCGGCGCGCGTCTTTGGCATGTACCCGCGCAAGGGCTGTCTTGCCGAGGGTGCCGATGCCGACGTGTGCGTGTGGGATCCTTGCGCGCGTTGGACGATCAGCGCCGCGACGCAGCATCAGGCCGTGGACTACACGCCGCTCGAGGGCTTTGAGGCACATGGCCGCGCCAAGGCCGTGTTTGTGAACGGCGTGCTGGTGGCGCGCGATGGCGAGCCCACCGGAGCCCAGCCCGGTCGCTACGTGCCCCGCTAGCAGCAAAGATGCCGTGTCCCCTCCTCAGTTGCGGTGAAATACGGACTGTTTGCGGCCGTCGGGCGGCCAAACAGTCCGTATTTCACCGCAACTGAGGAGATGGGGCCGGCTACTTGAGGCTGCTGGCGACGACGGGGCGGTCGAGAGCTGCCTCGAAGCGGTCGGCCATCGTGGGGTCGCTGAGCGTGTCGACTTGGTTGAGCATGACGCGTGCGGTGCTGAGTTTCAGCGCCTGCATCTCGGCATTGAGCACCATGGCGACGCGCTCGGGCGTGGCGATGTCAGTGAGCTCGCAGCCGCAACGCTCGCAAAAGAGCTCGGGGCGGTGGACGGCTTCGTTGATGGGCTTGCCGAACCCCGAGGCGCCGACGATCCAGACGATGTTGGCCGTGCCAGAGGGAATCACCGGCTCCCAGGCGGCGTGCGCCTTGAGCGGGAGCCGCTTGCTGCCGTCCGCCTCGGCCAGGACGTAGTCAAAGCGCTGCGCCAGCTGGTCGAGCGGCTCGGCAGGGGAGGAGAACTTGCCTGTCTGGGGGTCCAAGACACCTGTCTGGCAGATGCTTCCCCGCACAAGCCCCGCGCAGGCCTCGCAGGTGCAGCCTAGGGCGTGTGAGGCACCTGGCTTCCAGGGCGCGGCGTCCAGGCGACGGCTCGACCCGTCCCACGGCACGCCGGCGACGGGGAACATGCGCGTGGTGGTGCAGAGGAGCACGCGGCCGCCAGCGCGCATAAGCTCAAGGCCGAGCGTCTTCAGCAAGGTCGACTTGCCTCCACTGCCGATAATTGCAGTAATGCCCGGCTCGATCTTGAGCGCGGAGGCAAGGTTTCCGCTCGTCGTTTTCATCTGTTCACCGCCGTATAAAACTGTGATAATAAATAATCATCAGAGTAGCGGTCGAACCGCATTTGCTCTGCTCAAACCGTAGCACAGGGAGGTGTCCCGGGAATGCTCGTTTATGTTCGCGGCGCCGGCGATATCGCCACGGGCGTCGCCGCTCGCTTGGTGCGCGCCGGCGTGTCGGTCGTTATGGCCGATATCGCGGTTCCCACGTGCATCCGCCGCACAATCAGTTTTTGCGAGGCTATTCGCTTGGGCGAGGTCGAGGTCGAGGGCATTCGCGCTCGCTTGGCACAGACGCCGGCAGAGGCGCTTGCAATTACCGAGGCTGGAGACGTCGCCGTTGTGGTGGACCCCCAGGCCAAGATGCTCGGCGAGCTGAAACCCGCTGCCGTGGTCGACGCGATTCTGGCTAAGCGCAACCTGGGTACCACGCGCGGCATGGCGCCTGCCGTCATCGCCGTGGGGCCGGGCTTTACCGCGCCGGTTGACTGCGACGCCGTGGTCGAAACCATGCGCGGGCATTTCCTGGGCCGTGTCATTACCCAGGGTTCGCCCCAACCCAACACGGGCGTGCCGGGCATTATCGCTGGCTATGGCAAGGAGCGCGTTATCCACAGCCCCGCCGCCGGCGTGTTTCGGTCCGACCGCGCGATCGGCGACATCGTGAGCGCCGGAGACGTGATTGGCTACGCGGGCGATTCGCCCATGTGCACGCAGATCGATGGCTGTCTGCGCGGGCTTTTGGCGAACGGCGTGCAGGTGACTGAGGGCTTTAAATGCGCCGATGTCGATCCGCGCGGCGATGCCAGCTATATCAACTACATTTCGGACAAGGCGACGTCGGTCGGCGGCGGCGTGCTCGAGGCACTCGCTATGCTCACCGATATCTTTAGAGGATAGAAGGCGGCAATGGAAAAGCTCGATGTTGTGAATGCGGCGCTTGTCGCCCTGCGTGCTGGCGAGACGTGCGAGCTCGTGGTCGTGGCCGGCACGGCGGGGTCGTCGCCGCGCGGCGTGGGCGCCTGGATGGCCGTCTTTGCCGACGGTAGCCAGGCGGGCACCATCGGCGGCGGCAAGATCGAACTTTTTGCGCTGGACGAGGCGCGAGAGCTGCTGGCCGCGGGGCAATCGCGTCTGGTCCGCTACACCATGGGCGGCGAGAACTCCGATACCGGTATGATCTGCGGCGGAGCCATCTGCCTGTGCTATCTGCATCTGGATGCGATCCAGGCACCGTTGTTCCAGGAAATTGCCGACGTCTTGACGTATCAACGTATCGGCGACTTCGTCATCGACTTTGAACCGTTTGTCATTCAGGCCCTGGAGGGCGATGTGGTCGAGTACCATAGCGAGGCATCGCGCCATACCATTGCCGGCTGCCCCGAGCTTTCGCTGGTGGAGGAGGGGAGTAAGGTCACCTACACCAACGCCGCCTCCGAGATTCCCGCGGCGCACATCGAGACGCTCTGCCCCGAGGGCCTGACCTATATCTTTGGCTGCGGCCACGTGGGCGCCGCGACGGCGCGGGTGCTCACGGCGGCGGGCTTTGCCGTCGTGGCGTGCGACGACCGCCCCGGCACGCTGACCCCCGATTGGGTGCCCGGTGTCTACGATCGTCGCTTGGTCGATTACAAGAACCTGAGCGAGCTGTGCCCCATCGGCCCGCGCGACCTGGTGGTCGTCGCCACGGCGGGTCACAAGTCCGATATCGACGTGGTGATTCAGGCCATGCGCGCCAAGCCTGCCTACCTGGGCTGTCTGGGCTCGCGCCGCAAGACGGCCTTTGTGCGTGCCCGCCTGGAGCAGGAAGGTTTTACGCAGGACCAGATCGACGAGCTGCACCTGCCGATCGGTGTTGCCATCGAGGCCGAGGATCCCGAAGAGATCGCTATCTCCATTGCCGCCGAGATGATCCACCTGCGCCGCACCAAGCTCGTCCCCCGCAAGCGCTAATCGCATCTCCACCAATAAGTTGCGGTGAAATACGGATTGTTTAAGCCTGTTAGGCCGCCCAACAGTCCCTATTTCACCGCAACTGTTTGTTGGGACCCATTTGTGCGGGGGAGTTGTGGAGTTGTGCAGGCAGACGAGGTTTTTCTGGAAATACGCTCCCGATGCGCGTATAGTACCGATTGTTTTGTCGGCTCCTGCTGCGTCGAGTCCAAACCGCGAAATGCCATGAGCGGCGCGGATGCAGCCAGGAGGCACGAGGACAACCCATCGTGGCCACGCCCCGTGCTTAAAACCCCAAGAAGGAGTGAACAATGGCAGAAGAGAAGTATGTGCCGCGTCTGAAGGCCAAGTACAACAACGAGGTCAAGCAGCAGCTTCAGGACAAGTTCCAGTACGAGAACGTCATGATGATCCCCAAGTTTGAGAAGATCGTCGTGAACATGGGTGTCGGCGAGGCCGCTACCGATTCCAAGGCCATCGACGGTGCCGTGCGCGACCTGCGCGCCATCACCGGCCAGCAGCCGATGATCACCCGTGCCCGCAAGTCCATCGCTACCTTCCGCCTGCGCGCCGGTATGCCGATCGGCTGCAAGGTTACCCTGCGTGGCGACCGTATGTGGGAGTTCTTCGATCGTCTGACCTCCGTCGCGATCCCCCGTATCCGCGACTTCCGCGGCATCTCCGCCAAGAGCTTCGACGGCCGTGGTAACTTCTCCATGGGCGTCACCGAGCAGCTCATCTTCCCCGAGATCGACTTCGACTCCGTCGATCACCAGCGTGGTATGGACATCACTTTCGTGACCACCGCCAACACCGATGAGGAGGCCAAGGCCCTTCTGGACGCCTTCGGTTTCCCGTTCAAGAAATAGGTTCACCTGCCCTATAAGCGCCGTTCCCACAAGGGGGCGGCGCTTGGGGCGAACAATACTCTATGTGAGGAGGATATAAGTGGCTAAGACATCGATGATCGTCAAGTGCAATCGCAAGCAGAAGTTCTCTACTCGTGAGTACACGCGCTGCCAGCGCTGCGGCCGTCCGCACTCTGTGTACCGCAAGTTCGGCCTGTGCCGTGTCTGCTTCCGCGAGCTTGCACTCAAGGGCGAGCTTCCCGGCGTTAAGAAGGCCAGCTGGTAAGTCACTACCAGCGTTTCAAGCATCAGTTTGGAACAGGGAAAACGCGCTAAAAAGGCTTTGCCGTTAAGGGCGGCGAAGAACCAAGAGCACGTGTTCATCAAGAACGAAGGAGAATCTGTATGAACCTTACAGACCCGATCGCAGATATGCTTACGCGCATCCGTAACGCTAACTCTGTGAACAAGGCCACGGTCTCCATGCCGAGCAGCAAGAAGCTCGTCGAGATCGCTCGTGTTCTGCACGAGGAGGGCTACATCGAGGGCTACGATGTCGAGGACACCGTTCCCCAGAAGACTCTGCACATCACGCTTAAGTATGGTCCCAAGAAGGCTAAGGTCATCAACGGCATCCGCCGCATTTCCAAGCCGGGCCTGCGTAAGTACACCGGCGTTGCCGACATGCCCCGCGTCCGCGGTGGCCTTGGTACCGCCATTATTTCCACCAGCCATGGCGTCATGACCGACCGCGATGCTCGCAAGCACAACGTCGGCGGCGAGATCATCGCTTACGTCTGGTAATTCGCTCGGTAGGTAGAAGGAAAGGAGATCACCGTGTCTCGTATCGGTAATAAGCCTGTCCAGATTCCCGCCGGAGTCGAAGTGGCAGTCAACGGCAACAACGTTGTCGTCAAGGGCCCCAAGGGCCAGCTCGAGCTCGATGTCTTTGAGAAGCTCGCTATCAACGTCGAGGACAACGTCCTCACCGTTTCCCGTCCCGACGACGAGCGTGAGACCCGTGCCCGCCACGGCCTCACCCGTGCCCTCATCCACAACATGGTTGTTGGCGTTTCCGAGGGCTTCGAGAAGAAGCTCGAGCTCGCCGGCGTCGGTTACCGCGTGCAGCAGAAGGGCAAGAACCTCGAGTTCTCCCTGGGCTTCTCGCACCCCGTGATCGTCGAGGCTCCCGAGGGCATCACCTTCGAGGTTCCCGACAACACCCACGTGAACGTCAAGGGTATCAACAAGCAGCAGGTCGGTCAGATCGCCGCTGAGATCCGCGGCCATCGTCCTCCCGAGCCTTACAAGGGCAAGGGTATCCACTACGTTGGCGAGCACATCCGCCGCAAGCTGGGTAAGGCCGCCAAGTAGTCGTAACCGACTCACTCGCATAAGACCAGCACCCCGTCAGGTGCTGGCAAGATCAACCTTTTTAGGAGTTTACGTATGAACAAGCATAAGGCGAAGCTGGAAGGCCTCAAGCGTCGTCAGCGTCGTGTTCGCGGCAAGGTCTCGGGTACCTCCGAGCGTCCGCGTCTTCGCGTGACCCGTACTAACGCCAACATCTATGCCCAGATCATCGACGACAGCAAGGGTTCCAGCCTGACGCTCGTCTCTGCCTCGACCCTCGAGGCCGAGTTCAAGGGCACCCACACCTCGAACAAGGAGGCTGCGGAGAAGGTCGGTCAGCTCGTTGGCAAGCGCGCCATCGAGGCCGGCATCACCAAGGTCGCCTTCGATCGCGGTGGCCGTATCTACCATGGCCGCGTCAAGGCCCTCGCCGACGGTGCTCGTGCCGCCGGTCTCGAGTTCTAGGAGGTATGTAGCACATGGCTCGTAATCAGAAGCAGCAGCGCGAGGCCTCCGAGTTCGAGGAGCGCGTCGTTTACATCAACCGCGTGTCGAAGACCGTCAAGGGCGGTCGTCGCATGAGCCTCGTCGCTCTCGTCGTCGTTGGCGACGGCAAGGGCAACGTCGGCGTTGGCATGGGCAAGTCCGCTGAGGTGCCCATGGCCATCTCCAAGGCGTCTCTCGATGCCAAGAAGAACATGTTCCACGTGCCGGTGACCGATCAGGGCACCATTCCGCACGAGGTTCTCGGTCACTTTGGTGCCGGCCGCATCATCATCAAGCCCGCTGTCGAGGGTACCGGCGTTATCGCCGGCGGCGCTGTGCGTCCCCTCTTCGAGCTTGCTGGCATCAAGAACGTCCTGTCCAAGTCCCTCGGTACCGACAACGGCCTCAACATCATCAAGGCTGCCGTCGAGGGCCTCAAGGAGCTCTCCAGCCCTGAGGACGTCGCGGCTCGCCGTGGCCTGACGGTCTCCGAGATGTTCGTCGGTAAGGAGAACTAAGCATGGCTGACACCATCAAGATCAAGCAGGTCCGCAGCACCAACGGTTGCAAGCAGGACCAGGTCCGTACTGTCCGTGCCCTCGGTCTCCACAGGATCCGCGAGGTTCGCGAGATTGCTGACAACGAGTCCGTCCGCGGCATGATCTTCAAGGTCAAGCACCTTGTCGAGATTGTAGAGGAGTAGCAAATGCAGCTTCACGATCTTACTCCCGCGCCCGGTTCCACCAAGAACCGCAAGCGCGTCGGCCGTGGCAATTCTTCGGGTCACGGCACCACTTCTGGCCGCGGCCAGAAGGGCCAGGGTTCCCGCTCTGGCGGCACCAAGGGTGCCGGCTTCGAGGGTGGCCAGACTCCGCTGGCTATGCGCCTGCCCAAGCTTCCGGGCTTCCGCAACCCCCGTCGTATCGAGTACACCGCTGTTAACGTTGAGCGTCTCGAGCGTAAGTTCGAGGACGGCGCTGTGATCGACGGTGCCGCTCTTAAGGCCGCTCGCATCACCAAGAGCGAGTTCGAGCCCGTCAAGGTGCTCGGCAATGGTGAGCTCACCAAGAAGTTCACGGTCAAGGTCGACAAGGTCAGCGCTTCTGCGCAGGCCAAGATCGAGGCCGCCGGCGGAAAGGTCGAGCTGCCGTGCTAAATGGTCTTAAGAATGCTTTCCGCATCAAAGAATTGCGCGAAAAGATTCTTTTTACCATAGCTATGCTCGTCGTGTACCGCATTGGTGCGCACGTTCCTGTGCCCGGCATTCCCTTCCAGGGGATGCTGGGCCTTTTCTCGACCGATAACAATTCGGTCGCCGCAGGTGCTATGGCCCTCCTGAATCTTTTCTCTGGCGGCGCTTTGAGCTATGTGTCGGTGTTTTCGCTGGGCATCATGCCTTACATCACCAGCTCGATCATCCTCCAGATGCTCCAGGCCGTCGTGCCTTCCCTGCATGAGCTTGCCCGCGAGGGCGAGGTCGGTCAGACCAAGATTACGCAGTATTCGCGTTACCTCACCCTGGCTCTGGCAATCCTCAACTCCGTGGGTTACCTCTTCCTCTTTAAGAGCTTCGGCATCAGCTTTAATGGCGCCGGCGCTCCCGAGATCATCTTCGACCTCATGATCGTCGGCACGCTCACTGCGGGCGCCATGCTGATCATGTGGATTGGTGAGCTCATCACCCAGCGCGGTATCGGCAATGGCATGTCGCTGATCATCTTTGCGAACATCATGGCCGGTCTGCCGCAGGCTATCTTCTCCAGCACCGAGGGCAATGCCGGTGGCATCATCACCATGGTGATCATCTGCGCCATCATCCTGCTGGTTATCCCGCTGATTGTTTTCCTTGAGCGCGGCCAGCGCCGCATCCCGGTCTCCTACGCTAAGCGCGTCGTGGGCCGTCGCATGATGGGTGGCCAGACCACCTACCTGCCCATCAAGGTCAACACCGCGGGTGTCGTGCCGATCATCTTCGCTTCGGCGCTGCTGTACTTCCCGGCTCAGATTGCCGTGTTCTTCCCCGGCATCGGCTGGATCCAGGCAGTTGCCTCTGCGCTTTCGCGCGGCTGGCTCAACTGGGTGCTTAACGTTGTCCTCATCGTGTTCTTCGCGTACTTCTACACCTCCATGGTGTTCAACCCCGATGATACGGCCGACAACCTTAAGAAGCAGGGCGGCTTTATTCCGGGCGTGCGTCCGGGTAGGGCTACCGCGGCCTACATCAAGAACGCGCTCAACAAGATCACGCTTCCCAGCGCTGTCTTTTTGGCGCTCATCGCCATCGTGCCTTCGATCATCTTCTCCTTCACGGGTAACCAGCTGATCCAGGCATTTGGCGGCACGTCCATCCTCATCATGGTCGGCGTCGTGCTCGACACGGTCGATAAGCTCGAAGGCCAGATCAAGATGTATGATTACGATGGATTCTTTAAATAGGCTAGAGGAGGATTGCTCATGAACCTCGTATTGCTCGGAGCTCCGGGTGCCGGTAAGGGCACCGTCGCACAGGAGCTCGTCGCCGAGTTTGGCGTCGCCCACATTTCCACGGGCGACCTGCTGCGTGCTGCCGTCAAGGGTGGCACCGAGCTTGGTATTCAGGCTAAGAAGTACATGGACGCTGGCGAGCTCGTTCCCGACCAGCTCGTGATCGACCTTGTCAAGGAGCGCCTTGCCGCCGATGACGCCCAGCAGGGCTTCATCCTCGACGGCTTCCCGCGCAACACCGCCCAGGCTGTGACGCTCGATTCCGAGCTCTCCGCTATGGGTCGCGAGATCGATTGCGCCCTTCTGGTCGATGTGGCCCCCGAGGTCATCATCGATCGTCTGTCTTCGCGTCGCACCTGCCGCGCCTGCGGTTACACCGGCACCGCTGCCGATGCCATCTGCCCCAAGTGCGCAGGCGAGATGTATCAGCGCGACGACGACAAGCCCGAGACCATCAAGAACCGTCTCGACGTCTACGAGAAGTCCACGAGCCCGCTCGTCGACTACTATCGTGGCCAGGGTCTGCTCAAGTCGGTCAACGGTGACCAGGCTCGCGAGACCGTGTACGGGGATGTCAAAGAAGCTCTCGGTCTATGATCAAGATTAAGTCTGCAACGCAAATCGAGCAGATGAAGAAGGCAGGAGCGCTATCTAAGATGGCGCTCCGCCACGTTGGAGCCATGGTGCGCCCCGGCGTTTCGACTTTTGAGCTCGATCAGCTCGCGGAGCAGATTATCCGCATGCATGGCGGCACCCCGGCCTTTAAGGGTTACGGCGGGTTCCCGGGGACCATTTGCGCATCGATCAACGATGCCGTGGTCCACGGTATTCCCAACCCTGACATGATCCTGCGCGATGGCGATATCATCTCCATCGATACGGGAGCCGTTGTCGACGGTTGGGTCGGCGATAACGCTTGGACGTTTTTCGTCGGCACCCCCACGCCCGAAGCCAAGGCTTTGTGCGAGGTCACGCGCGATTGCCTTAAGGCTGCCATCGAGCAGGCTGTTCCCGGTAACCATATCGGGGACGTCGGTTATGCCGTTCAGTTCCTCGCCGAGTCTCACGGTTACGGCGTGCTTCGTGATTATGTGGGCCATGGCATTGGCCGCGTGATGCACGAGGACCCCAACGTTCCTAACTATGGAAAGAAGGGGAGGGGTGTTCGCCTCCAGGCCGGCATGGTCATTGCCATCGAACCGATGGTTACGATGGGTTCCAACCATGTGAGCACGGGCTCCGACGGTTGGATTGTTACGACCAACGACCACCTGCCTGCCGCGCACTACGAGAACACCGTCGCCATTACCAATGACGGTCCGGTGATTCTCACCACGGATGCGCAAGGTGCCTGGTGTTCCTTGCAGGGCGGAGAAATGTAACAAGTTCCACTTAGTTGTGGAGCCATTACGAAGTTATTACGATGCGTGCATACGTGTTGTAGAATACTCAATCGCTGTCGTTTTCTAGAGAAAGATGATTGCTTGTGAAGAAGGAAGACGCAATTGAGCTCGAGGGTACGGTAAAGGAACCGCTGCCCAATGCCATGTTTAAGGTCGAGCTCGAGAACGGTCATTCGGTTCTGTGCAACATTTCTGGCAAGATCCGAATGAATTACATCCGCATTCTCCCCGGTGACAGGGTTGTCGTGGAGCTTTCCCCGTACGACCTGACCCGTGGCCGCATCACCTATCGCTATAAATAGCGGCACGCATACACGCACTCCATTTCCGGCTGCAGGCTTAGCTCAACCTACGGTCGGATTGTGTGTGAAGACCAGCCATAGTTTTAAACGCCTGCGGCTGGGCGAGTAGATAGTAGGGAAGTAGTTTGAGCGCTACCGAAAGGAAGAACGATGAAGGTACGTCCTTCGGTCAAGAAGATGTGCGATAAGTGCAAAATCATTAGGCGCCATGGCAAGGTCCTCGTCATTTGCGAGAACCCCCGTCATAAGCAGCGTCAGGGTTAAGAGAGGAGACTACGTTGGCCCGTATTAATGGTGTCGACCTCCCGCGTGAGAAGCGCGTTGAGATCGGTCTGACCTACATTTACGGCATCGGCCGCACCACTGCGACGAAGATTTGCGTCGAGTGCAACGTTAACGTGGATACGCGCGTTAAGGACCTCACCGAGGATGAGGTTAACGCCATCCGCGATTATATCGATAAGAACCAGATCATGGTTGAGGGCGACCTCCGCCGTGAGCGCAACCAGAACGTCAAGCGCCTTATGGACATCGGCTGCAACCGCGGCCTTCGTCACCGCAAGGGCCTCCCGGTCCGCGGCCAGCGCACCCACACTAACGCTCGTACCCGCAAGGGCCCGAAGCGTCAGATCGGTGCTAAGAAGAAGAAATAAGGAGCGCTAGATAGATGGCTACTGCTAAGAAGAACGTTCGCGCTGCCCGTCTGAAGCGCGCGGACCGTAAGAACATTTCCGTGGGCCAGGCTCACATTCGTTCTACGTTCAACAACACTATCGTTTCGATCACCGATCCCCAGGGCAACGTCATTTCCTGGAAGTCGGCTGGCCAGGTGGGCTTCAAGGGCTCCCGTAAGTCCACGCCGTTCGCTGCCCAGATGGCTGCCGAGGCTGCTGCCAAGCAGGCCATGGAGCACGGTATGAAGAAGGTTTCCGTCTTCGTCAAGGGCCCCGGCTCCGGTCGTGAGACCGCCATCCGCTCCCTCCAGGCTGCTGGCCTCGAGGTCTCGAGCATCCAGGACAAGACCCCCATTCCGCACAACGGCTGCCGCCCCAAGAAGCGTCGCCGCGTGTAACTGAAAGGATCGTATCAATATGGCAATCGACAGGACTCCTGTTCTTAAGCGCTGCCGTCAGCTCGGGATCGATCCCGCTGAGCTCGGTTACAGCAGCAAGAAGGAATCTATCCGTCAGCCCAAGCGCCGTCGCAAGGAATCTGAGTACGGCATGCAGCTGCGCGAGAAGCAGAAGGTCAAGTTCATCTATGGCGTTCTGGAGAAGCAGTTCCATGGCTACTTCAACAAGGCCCGTAAGATGAACGGCGTCACCGGTGAGAACCTCATGATCATTCTTGAGTCTCGCCTCGACAACGTCGTCTTCCGTCTTGGCTTCGCCCGCACCCGCAAAGAGGCTCGTCAGTCCGTCCGTCACGGTCACTTCACCGTGAACGGCAAGCGCGTGGACATCCCGTCCTACCGCGTCAAGGCCGGCGACGTCGTCGCTGTCGGCGAGAAGTTCCGTGACCTCCTCCCCATCAAGGAGGCCCTGATTTCCTCCGAGCGCTTTGAGGTCCCTGGCTGGCTCGAGGTCGATATCGAGAAGCTGTCTGGTAACGTGCTCGCTCTGCCGACGCGTGAGCAGATCAGCGGTGATATCAACGAGCAGCTCATCGTCGAGCTCTACTCTAAGTAGTCCATCCGGGCTGCTGAGGCTGGAGGTAATACATGTCAGAATTCATTAGGCCTCAGGTTCAGGTCGAAGAGATCAACGAGACGTCTGCTCGTGTCTCCGTCGAGCCGCTCGAGCGTGGCTACGGCGATACGCTGGGTAACTCCCTTCGTCGCGTTCTTCTGTCCTCGCTCGAGGGTGCCGCCGTCGAGGCTATTCAGATCGATGGTGCGCAGCACGAGTTCATGACCATCCCTAACATGGTCGAGGATGTCACCGACATCGTCCTGAATGTCAAGGGTCTTGTCTTCAGGGCTCTCGGCACGACCGACGAGGCGACCGCCACCATTTCGGTTGACGGCCCCTGCGAGGTCACCGGTGCGGACTTCTTTATTCCGTCCGAGTTTGAGCTGGTCAACCCCGAGCAGCACATCGCTACGCTCACCGAGGGTGGCCATCTCACCATGAGCATGCGCATCGGCTATGGCCGCGGCTATGTTTCTGGCGAGGCCAACAAGCGCGACAACGATCCCATCGGTGTGATCCACGTCGACTCGCTGTACTCGCCGGTTTCCCGTTGCGCCAAGCTCGTTGAGGCTTGCCGTGTCGGTCAGCACACCGACTACGACCGCCTTGTCCTCGAGATCGAGACCAACGGCTCCATCGCCCCGCGCGACGCCGTGGTCCAGGCTGCCAATATCATCAACCAGCATATGGCCGCCTTTATGAACCTTGCCGAGACCCCCGAGGTCGAGGAGGAGGCTTCGATCTTCGCTCCCGAGGTCACCAACGACAACGCCGAGCTGGACAAGCAGATCGAGGATCTGGACCTTTCCGTCCGTTCCTACAACTGCCTTAAGCGCGCCAGCATTCACTCGGTCCGTCAGCTCGTTGAGTTCTCGGAGAACGATCTGCTCAACATCCGTAACTTCGGTGTTAAGTCGATCGAGGAAGTGAAGGACAAGCTTGAGTCCATGGGCCTGAGCCTGAAGGCTTAATGCTTCGCATATTTGAGGAGAAACTAGACCATGCGTCATAACGTTAAGAAGGGCCTGAAGCTCGGCACCGATGCGAGCCACACCAAGGCCATGAAGAAGAGCCTTGCTAAGGCCCTCTTCGAGAACGACCGCATCAAGACCACCGAGACCCGCGCTAAGGCGCTGCGTTCGGTCGTCGATCCGATCATCACCTGGGCCAAGAAGGGCGACCTGCACTCTCGTCGTCTGGCTATCGCCAAGCTCGGCGATAAGCAGCTCGTTGCCGAGATCTTCGACAAGGCTGCTCAGGGCATGTGGCAGGACCGCAACGGCGGTTACACCCGCATCATGAAGCTCGGTAACCGCAAGGGCGACAACGCTCCCATCGTTATCATGGAGCTCGTCACCGAGCCTTGCACGCCTAAGGCCAAGAAGGCTGCTCCGGCCCCCAAGAAGGCCGCTGCTCCCAAGAAGGTCGAGGCTGCCGAGGAGGCTCCTGCTGAGGAGACCGCTGAGTAGACAATCCGTCTGCATAGGCTATATTCGAGGGGTACGTTCGCGTACCCCTCTTTTTTTGTCGAAATGCCATTGTCTGTTTGTTGGGAGCGTCCATGACCGCGCCGTCTGATTTCAATTCGATTCCCGAGCTCGATGCCACGCTCGTTTTCCGCGTGGCCTACGATGGCTCGTCCTACAGCGGCTTTGCCGAGCAGCCCGGTCAGACGACGGTTGCGGGCGAGCTGCGCCGCGCTATCGAGACGCTCCTGCGCCGTCCGATTGTCCTGACGTGCGCGGGGCGTACCGATGCCGGCGTACATGCCGTGGCTCAGTACATCAGCGTGCCCGTAACGGATGCTGAGCTCGCTTGTACGCGCCGTAGGTGGCTGCGGGCTATGGATGCCCTGCTACCCAAAGATATCGCCATAAACGAGGTCTACAAGGCCCGTAAAGGCTTTTCTGCACGCTTTGACGCGCGTTCCCGTACGTATACATACCGTATTGCCGATCGCGACGCGCGTCCCGTGCTCTCACGGGGTGCCGTGTGGTGGCATCGCTATCCCTTGGACGTCGAGGCCATGTCTGCGGCCTGTCCCGCGCTTTTGGGTGAGCAGGACTTTAAGAGCTTTTGCAAGGTTGCCTCGGCCGTTGGCAAGCCCACGCATCGCTGCGTGATGCGTGCCGAGTTTGGCCATGAGGTTGCGTTTGGCGAGGACATCCTGACGTTTACCATCGAGGGCAATGCGTTTCTGCATTCGATGGTCCGCACGATCGTGGGCACGCTTGTCGAGATTGGCATGCATCGCCGTGAACCCGAGTGGATGCGCGAGGTCATCGATGCTTGCGACCGTACCGCTGCGGGCCCCACGGCTCCTGCCTGCGGCCTTACGTTTATGGGCGTGGATTACGATCCCGCCGAGCTTGTCGTGCTCGACTAGGGGAGGGCTCGACGCGTCGTGCGTCGACACCTGTCATCTGTGGGCTGCGCGTGTGCAACATCTGTTCTTGACGTGCAATACAACTGGTGTCTCATTGCTTTTATTGCCGGGGTGTACCATGAACCACGGTTTGATTTATTGCTGTCGAGAGGACGGATAACTTGGTTCGACGTGGCTCGCATCCGCGACTTTCGGTGATCCTTGTGGTAGAAGGTTCGCCCAGCTATGCGATGCGTGCGCTCGAGAGTATCCAGAACCAAGACCTCTACGATTTGCAGATTGTCGTTGTCTGCCGCGATGCTGCGCCTGGTGTGCGCCATTCGCTTCAAGTTGCCGCCGACAGGGACATCCATATTGATTTGATTGACGTCGAGGACGCGAAGCGCGGCGCTTGTCTTCGTGCCGGTTTTGCTGCCTCGCGCGGCTCTCAAATCATCGCCATGAACGCCGATGAGTGGTTTGCTCCGCAGTCTCTTTCCAAGATGGTCGATATCGCGTGCGATACTGCGGCAGACATAGTGCTCCCCACGGTGTCGCTCGACCGCTATGATGCACATCGAGAGCGCCATTCGCGCGTCTTGGATGCTGCTCATATTTCCATTGATAGCAAATCTTCGATGGTGACCGGGCTGTCCCAGTTGATTTTAGGCGGCCTAGTCGTTCAGACCTCTGGCGTGATGTATAGCCGTCCGCTGTTTGAGGCATGCCTTTTGTACGACAAGGCGTTTCGCACAGTTGGGTTTATGGCGTGCTCGCTCTCGCGGGCGCAGCGCGTCTCCGGATGCGGCGACGCTTGTTTCCACGCGGCGGCACCTAAGCTTACAGATGCCTTTGATCCCACCATGTATGCCAAGGTATCCGATGACACCCGGGCGCTCGACGAGCTTACGGACTCACTCTCGGAAGCAGATAGCGGTGGTCGGCTCAAGCTGGCAACCCAAAAGTTCTACTTTGCCGGACTGGTCGCCTGCATCGAGAATTTGTGTCTGAGCCCGCATGGGGTGTCGTCAATCGAGCGTTCCGCCCGTATACGTGATATACTCGAGGCGCCTCGAACCCGTCAGATGGTCGCCGCGCTCAAGGATAACCATCGGGGGCTCGGTCTGTTGTTTGGGCCGATCGCCAGCGCCAAGCCCGCGCGCTGCGTGATGTGTACGCATCTGGCAGCTTTTCTTAACCGGACGGGCGCAAAAACCGCCTAAACGGCTCATCTCGAAACAAATTTGCATAGAATTGTTTCGAAATGCGTTCTTATACACAAAAGCCTTCAAATAGCGTTAAACTATTCAATCACTGATTGATTGTCTCCGCATCTTTTGGAGAGAGGGTTTGTATGGCTAAAAAACGCAATGGGCGCCAGGATGCCATTAGAGATATTGTGCGCAATAAGGACGTCCGCACGCAGCGCGTGCTGGTCGATGAGCTCCGCGCTATGGGCTTTGATTGCACGCAGGCGACTGTCTCTCGCGATATTGCCGATATGGGGCTGCGTAAGCTCCCTGAGGGCATCTATGTTCTGGCAGAGGACCTGCACCTGCAGCGTATGGTTTCCGAGCTCGTAACGGGCGTTCTGCGCACCGATAATCTGGTTATGATCAAGGCTCAGCCTGGCACGGCTTCCGGCATCGCCGCCGCCGTTGATGCGGCAGAGCTGCCCGATGTGCTTGGCTCGCTTGCCGGCAACGATACGATTTTGGTTATTGCCCAGACGGCCGAGGACGGCGAGCGTCTTGAGGCGCTGATCAATAAGCTGAGCAATTCTCGCAAGTAGGCGTGCGGGTCGTGCGCTCGGCACTGTGTGCGTGACATAGTGGCTTGTAAGGGGGTATCGACGTTGGTCGGTACCCCCTTTTTGTTTGCCGGTATAAAGACCGCCCACCAGGTCGCTTTAAACTAAAAGGCCCCCGAGCAGTTTAATAAGCTGCTCGGGGGCCTTGTTGCTTATGGCCGGACGATTTCTAGCCGACCGTATCGTCAGGCGTGGGCGAGGGGTCGGGAGTGGGCGTAGGCGTAGGCGTAGGCGTGCCGCCATCGCCGCCGGTCGAACCACCAGTTGAGCCGCCCGTCGAGCCACCGGTCGTACCGGTGCCGCCGGTGGTGTCGCCACCCGTGGTCTCGGTGGTCGTGGTCGTCGTGGTAGTCGTTGTGGTAGTTTCCTCTTCGTCCTCGTTCTCGTCCTTGTCGTCGTTCTCCGTCTTCTTGGCGTTGTTGGTGCCGTAGAACTTCCAGACGCTGTTGTTCTTGTAGGTGGGCGCCGTTCCGGTCGCAAACTCCTCGCGCTCGGTACCGGTCAGAACGGTGTTCATAAACCGCTTAAAGACAGGCAGGTTGGTGCTGTCGCCCAGCAGGTCCGTGCCGTATTTTTGGATGGGGATCTCACCTGCGGAATAGCCGGTCCACAGGGCGCACGCCAGCTGCGGGGTATAGCCGCAGAACCACAGGTTGGTGGTGTTGTCGGTGGTGCCCGTTTTGCCGGCATAGGGCTGGTTGACGCTCAAGGCGCCGGCAGCACCCGTACCGCTGCCCTGCATGACGCCGGACAGAACATCGGTGACCGCGGCGGCCTCGCCCTCGGTAAGCACCTGTGAGGGATTGTCCGTGTGCTGGTACAGCACCGAACCGGTACGAGAGTCAATCTCGGTGATGGCGATCGGCTGGCGATAGTAGCCGCCGTTGGCAAACGTCGCGTAGGCGGCGGCCATCTCGAGCGGCGAGATCGAGCCGGTGCCGAGCGTCATGACGGGAACGTCCTCGATGTTGTCCTTAGCAGGATCGATGCCGAGCTTTTTGACGAGCGAGATGATCTTGCTGTTGCCGACGGCTTCCGCCACCTGGATGTAACCGGTGTTGGAGGAGTATGCCGTCGCCTGCTTAAGCGTGATGTTGCCATAGCTATGGTTGGCGTAGTTTTGGACCTCGGTCGTGGTGCCCTTGGCCTTGAGCGGCGAGTTGCAGTTGAGGGTGACGTTGGGGTTCATGCCGTTTTGGATGGCAGTTGCCAGCGTAAAGGCCTTAAAGGTGGAGCCGACGGGACGCTTGGCCGTGGCATGGTTTACGTGGTTCTCGTCGGCGTTGTAGTCGTAGCCGCCCACCATGCACTTGATGTAGCCGGTCTTGGGGTCGACGACGACCATGCCCATGTCCAGGCCGTCGAGCGAGAGCGTGTCGAGCTGCTCGCGGACGGCATTCTCTGCCACCTGCTGCATCGTGGGGTCGATGGTGGTCTTGACGGTCAAGCCGCCCTTAAAGAGCACGTCGGTCGAGAACTCCTGCTCCAGCAGCTGCTTAACATAGGCGACAAAGTAGGGCTGCGAGTATACGTCGACGCCGCTGCCCGAGATTTCGGTCACGTTGAGGGTGATGGGCTCGGCCTGTGCGGCATCGTGCTCCTCCTGCGTGATGTGGCCCAGGCGCAACATGTTGTCGAGGACCTTGTTGCGACGGGACAGCGCCAGGTCGGGGTTGACCGTGGGGTCGTACTGCGAGGGCGAGTTGGGAAGGCCGATGAGCAGCGCGGCCTCGCTCAGGGTGAGGTCGGCGGCGCTCTTGGACAGATAGGTCTCGGCTGCGGCCTCGATGCCGTAGGCGCCGTGGCCGTAATAGATGGTGTTGAGGTACATCATGAGGATCTCGTCTTTGGAGTACATGTCCTCCATCTTGACGGCGATGTAGGCCTCGCGCACCTTACGCTCGATGGTCGAGTCGAACTGCTCCTCCTGCAGGATGGTGTTGCGCACCAGCTGCTGGGTGATAGTCGAGGCGCCTTCGTGCCCGCCGCCGAGGGTTGCCACCGCAGCGCGCGCGATACCCCACAGGTCGATACCGCCGTGCTCGTAGAAGCGCTCGTCCTCGACGTCAACGGTGCCCTGCAGCACGTAGGGGGAGACCTCGTCCTTGGTGATGGACTTGCGGTTTTGCGTGTAGAAGCTCGCGATCTTGTTGCCGTTGCAGTCGACGATCTCGGTGGGCTCGCTCACCAGATACGCGTTGGCGTCGGTGTAGTCGGGCAGATCGGACAGCCAGCGGTTGACGTTGCCGACCATGCCGATGCCAAATGCCACGCCCGCAATCAGCAGAAAGCCCAAAAACGAGAGCAGGATTATGGGCAGGGCATGCGTCTTTGAACGGCTGCGTCCCTGTCGTTGGCGAGGACCCATATATTGACCTCCAGGTATGTCGTGCCGGACGGTGGATGTGCCGTCGGGGCAGGATGGACATAAGTTATTACACGATAAACCAAACGGGGCGCGCGATGCCTCGTGTATGCTGGAAGACGGCATTTTTCAGAGTGAATGCATACCTTGGTAAGGAGTTTGTCGATGGCGATTCGGACGATGGGGCCGAGCGGACAATACGAGACTGGATTGGATGCTGCTGGTGCGGCGCTGCCCGAGTTGCTGGCGCCGGCGGGCGGGCTCGACCAGATGCTTGCGGCCATCGCCGCGGGTGCCGATGCCATCTATGCGGGGTTGGGCGGCTTTAACGCCCGTGTGAGCGCCCATGGCTTTACGGATAACGAGTTTGCGCGCGGCTGCGCCGTGGCGCATGCCCATGGCGTGCGTGTGTACGTAACGCTCAACGTGTTCGTGTTTGACGATGAGTTGTCCGACGCGGTGGTGTTGGGAGCTCATGCACTGGAGCTGGGCGCCGATGCTCTGATTGTCGCCGATGCCGGGTTGGCTTGCGCGCTGCGCGCGGCGATTCCCGGGGTCGAGATTCACCTGTCTACGCAGGCGGGCGTTCATAGCGAAGGCGCCGTGCGGCTTGCCGCCGATGAGCTGGGGGTCGAGCGCGTGACGACGGCACGCGAGCTGACGGTCGACGAGATTGCGGCGCTATGTGCCACGGGTGTGCCCATCGAGGTATTCTGCCACGGTGCGATTTGCATCGGCTATTCGGGGGCGTGCGAGTTCTCTGCCCTTCGACGTGGCCGCTCTGCGATGCGCGGTGATTGCACGCAGCCGTGCCGTCTATCCTATGACTTGGTGGACGAGGCTGGGCAGAGTGTTGCCGCCGTCGAGGGAGATCGCCTGCTGTGTCCGCGCGACTATCTGGGTATTGCGCATCTGCCCGAGCTTGTAGATGCCGGCGTGGCGTCGCTCAAGATCGAGGGGCGCATGAAGAACCCCGATTACGTATTCAACGTGGTGCGGGCGTGGCGCCGGGCACTCGATATGCTGTGCGACGGCGCGTGGGACCCCGATGCCGTGGAAGAGCTTGAGCGCGAGCTGGGAAGGTCGTTTAACCGCGGGTTTACCGACGCGTATTTGCGAGGCCGCTCGGGTGCGGAGCTTATGAGTTTTGAACGCGCAATTAACCAGGGCGTGCGCGTGGGGCGTTTGGTCGCTGTGGGCCACGAAGAGGTGACCGTTGAGCTCGACGCCGCCGTGGCGGCGGGTGACACGCTCGAGATTCGGTTCTATCCGGGTGTCGACGCGCGTCCCGATGCGCCCAAGCGCTGGCCGCAGGTGCCCTGCCCGGTGGATGCAGCAGCGGGGAAGCGCATCGTCGTGCATTGCAAGCGTAAGGTGGACGCGGGCTGCGAGGTGTACCTGATTCGCAGCGCCGGCGTGTTGGATCAGACGGCGGCGGTGTTGGAGCGCATGCGGGCCGAGGCGGATGCGATTGCGCCCGTTGAGCGTGCCGTTGAAGTGCTGCCCTTTGAGGGCGTTGCGGTGGATGGCGGTGCATCGACGGAGTTGGTGGAGTGCGCGGTTCCCACTCGCATGGTTTTTGCTTGGCAGCTGATGGATGCCGACCCGCGCGGAGAACTCGATTTGTCCGACGCCGTTGTGGTGCTTGACGAGGTGTGCCGCGCGAGTGACGCTGACCGGACCCGCTCACTGATGCAGCGTGCCGGGCGCATCGTCTGCCGCAACCTGGGGCAGGTGGCGATCGCTCGCGAGCTGGGCGTGACGTTTGACGTGGCGGCGCCGGTGTTCTGCGCGAATCGGGCCACGCTTACCTGGCTGCGCGGATTCGGTGCGGGGCGGGTGTACTTGCCGGCCGAGTTGCTCGGCAATGATGCGGAGCGTATTGCCGAGCTGGCTGCTGAACCCGGCGTCTTGGGTCCGGTCGACGCCGACCGTCCCGAGCTTATGGTGTGCGAGCACTGCCTGCTGACCGCCGAGGGCGTCTGCGCCACCGATGCGACGGGACAGGTTCGTTGCCGCGACTGCTTGCGTCGTCGGCAGGTACGCTATCTGGTCGAGCGTGACGGTACACGTCTGCCAGTTGCCATTGACGCATGCGGCAGGACGAGGATTTTCCTGTCGTAGGTGCCGCGTCGCGTCAGTTTGTTATCATAAGAGAGTTTATGGACTTCCAGCACCGCCGTTTTCGGCGAGGGTGCTATAGAAAAAGGAGGATACCCAATGCTGTCTGTTGACGAGCAAATGCGTATCATCACCTCGGGCGCTGCGAAGATCGTCCCCGAGGCCGACCTTCGCAAGAAGCTTGAGAAGGGCGAGCCCCTCAACATCAAGCTCGGCGTCGATCCCACCAGCCCCGACCTGCACCTGGGCCACGCCGTGCCGCTGCGCAAGATGCGTCAGTTCCAGGACCTGGGCCACAACGTCACCCTCATCATCGGCAACGGTACCGCACTGATCGGCGACCCCTCGGGCAAGAATTCCACCCGCCCGCAGCTTTCTCAGGAGCAGATCGAGGCTAACGCCGAGACCTACGTGAGCCAGGCCATGAAGATCCTGGACCCCGAGAAGACCACCATCGTGCACAACGGCGACTGGATCTTGTCGATGGATCTGGCCGGTCTGCTGCAGGTGTGCTCCAAGTTCACCGTCGCCCGCATTCTTGAGCGCGATGACTTTACCAAGCGCTACCAGTCCCAGACGCCGATCGCCCTGCACGAGTTCCTGTATCCCGTGATGCAGGCATACGATTCGGTCATGATTAAGGCTGACGTGGAGATGGGCGGCACCGACCAGCTTTTCAACCTGCTCGCCGGCCGTGAGCTCATGGAGAAGATGGGCATGGAGCCGCAGATCGCGCTCACCATGCCGCTGCTCGAGGGCACCGATGGCGTACGTAAGATGTCCAAGTCCTATGGCAACTACATCGGTCTGACCGACGCGCCCAAGGATATGTTCGGCAAGACCATGTCCATCCCCGACGAGATGATCGGCAAGTACTACCGCCTGGCGAGCTCGCTCACTCCGGCCGAGGTCGACAAGATCGACGCTGCCCTGGCCGATGGCTCTGCCGACCCCTACGAGCTCAAGCGCGCTCTGGGCCGTGACCTGTGTGACACCTACCACGGCGCCGGTGCCGGCGACGAGGCTCAGGCCGAGTTCGACCGCGTGTTCAAGGAGGGCCAGCTCGCCGACTTCCCCGAGAAGCACGTTGAGCTGACCGTCAACGACGAGGGCCAGATCTACCTCGCCGGCCTGCTCAAGGACTTGGGTCTTTCGGCGAGCGCCGGCCAGGCTCGTCGCGATATCGACGGCGGCGGTGTCAAGATCAACGGCAAGGCCGTGGCTCCCAAGAGCTATAACATCGATCCCAGCGCCCTCAAGCTGGGCGACACCCTCTCCGTGGGCAAGCGCAAGGGTTTCAAGTTGATTTAGTTCCGCCGTTCTAACGAACGGCGGACCGGCCGACGCTGCGCGGGCCGCATTTGGACAATCTGACGTTCAACTTCAAGGGCGCGACCAGAAGGTCAGCGCCCTTTCGTTTCACGTCACCTTGTCTCAAATGCGGCCCGCTCGCTCATATGACCCAATCCGCTGTCAAGAGCCACAATGGCCCCGCCGACCGCTTGCAATCGGTCGGCGGGGCCTGCCGTTGAACCCGCCCCGGTCCGCCCCCGGCATGTC